>DASRXY010000297.1:0-2389 GCA_035654035.1 Sphingobium sp.
CTCGTAGCTGAGATCGTCGGCCACCTGCACGGGCTGGAAGCCGGCGGCGCGGTCCAGATCCTCGTTGATGCGGTCGACGACATTGGGGGGGAGCTGGAGCAGCTCGGTCAGCGCCGCCATCACGCGGGCGCGGTTCTGGAGCCGATCGGGGATGATGTCGACGCGGAAATCGGTGCGGTTGCTCGCGAGCGGCTTGCCGAGCCGGTCGATGATCCAGCCTCGGCGCGGCGGGATGATGGTGAGATTGACCCGGTTGCTTTCCGAAAGGAGACTGTATTTCTCGTTTTCGGCAATGGCGATCCAGCCCATGCGGCCGATGAGAAGGCCGCCCACGGCCAATTGCGCGCCGCCCAGGAAGAAGGCGCGACGGCTGAAGGTAAAGGTCTGGCTGGCCTCCGTCACCGGCGGCCGGTTGCTACGCGTCTTCCTGGTCTTCACGGTAGGCGCCACCTGTCCAGCGCGGCGCACAGACGCACCACGAGCGGAAAGAGGCAGATGCTATAGGCCATTTGCGGCACGATCTGAACCAGCCGCCCGCCATGGCCGGAAAGGTGGACGAACAGCCAGCCGCCCACCAGCACAAACGCGATGGCGAGCGCCGCACTGGCCCAGTCGTAGCGGTAATCGCGCCAGAAATAGCGGCGGCTCTGCAACTCCAGCGCCAGCAGCGCCACCGTCCAGAGAAACACGGCGCTGCCGATGGGTTGCCCGCTCATGATATCGTCGAACAGGCCGAAGGGCAGGCCGATCCACAACGGCCAGATGTCCTCGCGCAGCAGGCGCCAGGCAATGAAGATCATGAAGCCGAAGGGCGGGAGCAGCGGCGATTGCGCGATGAAGGGCAGCAAGGCGGGAAGCATTGAGCCGATCAGCACGGCCGCGACCGGTGTCCCCCGGATGTGGAGGATATGGCGCGGGCGCGCGATCCGGCGGTCGTAGCGACTGCTCATGGCGCGCCGCTGTTCTCCGCGCCGCCATTGCCTGCGTCCACGCCGGCGCTCGCTGCGGCATCCCGCGCGGCTTCCTCGGGCGTGGGGCGGTAGGGGCGCTGCACGGAGATGAGTTCGATGCGCGAGGGGTTGGCAAGCGGAATGGCGATGGCCAGGTCGCGCTCCAGCCGCGCCACCACGGCAACGGGGATGTTGGGCCGGTAGAGCCCGCCGATGCCGGATGTGACGACGATGTCGCCGGGCTTGAATGGGTTGCGCTCTGTGCTGAGGGCGCGGATCTCCACGGTGCCGTCGCCATGGCCACGGCTGATGCCGGGGACATTGTCGCTGGTGCGGCGCACCGGCACGACATTGCCTTCATCGATAATCATGAGCACGTCGGCGCTATGCGGACCGGCGCGTAGTACGCGGCCGATGAGGCCTTCCGGCGCGCGCACGGGCATGCCGGGTGTGACGCCACGCGCCGTGCCCAGATCGATCCGCGCGATGCGCGCGGCACTGCCGGCGGTCGAGCTGATGAGGTGGCCCGCGCCGACCACGTCGGTTTCCATCTCCGTGAGCTGTAGCAGCTCCTTGAGGCGCAGATTCTCCTGGCGGATCGCCTCGGCCTCGATGAGCTTGATGCGGTTGGCGTCCACCTGCCGGCGCAGCGCGGCGTTCTGCGAGCCGGCCTTGATATAGGCGCTCACGATCTCGTCGGCATTGCCGATGCCGAGAACGAGCCGTTTGAGGCCGGCGGCGACCGGCCGCGTCGCCTCGGCGCCCGCGGCGCGCAGGGCGGAGAAGCCGACCGGATCGGCAATGGAAACGACGATCAGGGCGAGGCCCATCAGTGCGACAGCGATGGCGATCACATAGCTGGCAAACAGGCCATATTGGGCTTTCCGGTCGTATCCGGGGCGCCTCGTTCGGGGTGGCGCCATGGCGTGCGCTCCGGCTCGCTCAGGCGGTGTGGAGGACGCCGCGGAAGATCGGGTCCTCCATCGCGCGGCCCGTGCCCATCGCGACGCAGGTGAGCGGATCCTCGGCAACCGAGACGGGCAGGCCCGTCGCGTCGCGCAATTCCTCGTCCAGCCCCTTGAGCAGCGCACCGCCGCCGGTGAGTACGATGCCCTGGTCGACGATGTCCGCCGCCAACTCCGGCGCGGTGTTCTCCAGCGCGATGCGCACGCCCTCGACAATGGTGCTGATCGGCTCGGCCAGGGCTTCGGCGATCTGGTTCTGGTTGATCGAGATTTCCTTGGGCACGCCGTTCACCAGATCGCGGCCCTTGATGTGGATGATCTCGCCCACGCCGTCCTTGGGCTTGCGGGCAATACCGAACTGCTTCTTGATGCGCTCGGCCGTCGCCTCACCGATCAGCAGATTGTGGTGGCGGCGGACATAGGAGACGATAGCCTCGTCCATCTTGTCGCCGCCCACGCGCACGCTGGTGGTGT
>DASRXY010000298.1:0-2380 GCA_035654035.1 Sphingobium sp.
GCGGCTGCGCCATGGCGTCGGTGACGGCAAAGGCGATGTCAGCCTTCAACTCGTCCCAGCCGAATGCGGGGCCCTCGCGCACGACACTGAACCAGTCCCGCCCGATCATGACGCGCGCCACGCCCTCGATGCCGAGCAACAGCGCGGCAAGCGGGTCGGCGGCACTCTCAGGCGCGCCGGCATATTCGCGCGGCGACCCACTGGCGAGCACACGCCCCGGCCGCACGCGGATCGCATCCGGGTTGGGCGTCGGTTCAAATTCGATCACCGCAGGCGCGGCGTCTCTCATGGCTGCTCGTCCACGCGCGGCCGCAGCATCATGGGGCCATAGCTCAGGAGAAAGAGCAGAAAAGCCGCCCCCCAGAACAAAGCGGCGCCCTCTATGGCCAGGAGATAATCGGGCAGCAGCGGCGCCGCCACGCGCAGCAGCGCACCAATGGTCACGAGCGCGAAGATGCCCAGCGTCGGCCCATCGGCGCGCAACGGGCGGCCGGTATGGCCCAGCGTCGCGCGGGTCATCACCGCCAGCGTCATCGAAGCCATGGCTCCCGCGCTCAGCAGGTGCAGCGCCGCCGAGACGACTGCGCCTTCGACGAAAGCCGCACCGCCCAGCAGGATGAGCCCCAACGGCAGCCACAGGAAGGAAAGATGGAGCACGAACAGCAACGGCTCGCGTACGCAGCGCAGCCCCGCCCAGCGCGCTAGCCGGCCGGCCTGACCAAGGCCGGCGAGGAGCAGCAGCGCACCGGCGAGCCGGCTGCCCGGCAGCGCCACCCAGCTCAGCAGCGCCACCACCAGCAGCGCCAGGGCCAGCCGGTCGAAGCCGTCCGCCTGGGCCGGAGGGCGTCCGGGGTCGCTCTGGCGCATCAGCCAATTGCGCGTGAAAGCCGGAATGATGCGTCCGCCGATCAGTGCAATGAGGTCGATTACGATGGCAAAACCGGCGCGCCACCCCACACCCTCGAACGCCGTGGCACCCAGCGCATCGGCATGGTCCAACGCGCAGGCGAGCGTCAGCAGGCTGAGCGCAATGGCGACGGGAATGTTGCGATTACGCGCCAGGATGATCTCGCGCGCGATCATGATGGCGAGCAGCGCGAGGAAGCCGACATCGAGCAGAGCGGCAAGGAGCGCGCCGACATGGGCGGAGGCGAGCATGGCGAGCCGCGCCGCCAGCCAGAGCCCGGCCAGCAGGGCGAGCCGCGGACCGGCAATAGGCGGCCGGCCGGTCCAGCTCGGCACGGCCGTCAGCAGGAAGCCGGCGATGACCGCGCCGAGATAGCCAAACAGCATCTCATGTCTGTGCCAGGCGACGGGATCAAAGCGCGTGGGCAGGCTCAGCGCACCTGTGAGCGTGGCGATCCACAGCATTAAGGCAATGAGGGCCCAGGCCGCTCCGGCGAGGAAGAAGGGCCGGAAACCCAGGCGCAGGATCTGTGGGGGGAGTGCCGCCCGGCTCAGGTCTTCATGCGCCGCCGACATGGGTTACCTCCTGCGCCACCGCCCGGGCACGATGCCCGGCCTTCGCGAGGAGAGGAGTGTCGGCCTCCGTCCCCTCTGGGTCAAGCCACAGAAGACGCTGGAGATAATCGGCGAGAATGACCGCGTGATTATGGACACGGTCGCGTGGGGCATAGAGCAGAGTCAGGCGACAGCGACGCCGGCAGGCGAGCGCCTGGAGCTGAGCAATCGCCTGCTTTTTGCCGGCCAGTTCTCGCTCATAGGCGGCGCGATAGGCTTCGAAACGTTCCGGATCGCGTCCAAACCACGTCCGCAGCACCGCCGTGGGGGCAAGGTCGGGCAGCCACTGGTTGAGCGCAGCCGACTCCGCGCTGACGCCGCGCGGCCAGATCCGCTCGATCAGCACGCGCGTGCCGTCGGCGGCGTGCGCCTGTTCGTAGATGCGTTTCGCGCGAATCTCGGGCGCGCCCACGCTCAGGCCAGCCGGCGTCGGGCGCGGCCGTCATGGCGGGCAGACGGTTCAGCAGGGCGTCGCTCAAGGCTCATTGAAGAACCGCCCTTCCGTCACCTCGCGCACAATGCCGGCGCGGATGGTGAAATCGCCGAAGCGCTCGCCTGGCTCGCGCTCACGTGCATAGCGGCCGAGTGCATCGTCCAGCACGTCCAGGATCACCGCTTCATTGACATTCTCGCGCACCATCCGGTTGAGCCGCTGGCCGTGGAAGCCGCCGCCCAGATAGAGATTATACTTGCCCGGCGCGCGGCCGGTGAAGCCGATCTCGGCATTATAGGGCCGCGCGCAGCCATTGGGGCAGCCGCTCATGCGAATGGTGATCGGCTCGTCGGCAATCCCATGCCGCTCCATGATTGCCTCGATCTTGTCCAGCATCGAGGGCAGGTAGCGCTCGCTCTCCGCCAT
>DASRXY010000299.1:0-12378 GCA_035654035.1 Sphingobium sp.
CCATAAATGTCCGCGATGTCGAACGCCGTGCGGTGGATGTACTCGCCTGCGATCGGGAGATGATCGAAGCCGCCGAGCACGGCGCGGCGCAGCCTGGCCAATTCGTCGGGATCGTTGGTGCCGATGTAGAAGGTGGCGGTCTGCGCATCGGCAGGGAAGGTATCGAGCCGCACCGCGAAGACGATGAGCTTGCCCGCGCTGCCGGAGGCTTCGTGGAGATGGCGCGGATCGGCATTGAAGCGCGCGGGGCTGGGCGCGTCGATGTCGCGGATGTGGGCGGCATAATCGGCGGCGGCCGAGGCGCGCGCGCCCTCGGGAGTTAGAACCTCATCCGGTGTGAACCGGCCAGTTTCGAGGCGAGTAAGGATCGTCTCGGGATCATCGCCGAGCGCGATGCCGAGATGGTTGACGAGGTCCAGCGTGCCCTGCGCCGTCACGCGCGCGAACAACGACAGCTCGGTAAAGGCGGGGCCGCGCCGCACCAGCGCGCCGCCGGAATTGTTGCAGATGCCGCCGACTACGGAAGCCCCCAGGCAGCTCGACCCGATCACCGAATGCGGCTCGCGGCCATGCGGCCGTAGCGCCTTCTCCAGCCGGTAGAGCGTGGCTCCGGGCAGGCAAACGACCTGCCGGCCCTCGTCGAGCAGATGGATGCCGCCCAGCCGCTCGGTGCTGATGATGATAACGCCGCCGGGATAATCGCTCCCGTCCGGTGTCGATCCCCCGGTAAGGCCGGTATTGGCTGCCTGCATGATGAGCGTGACGTCCGCCGCCACGCAGGCGGAGGCGATGCGCCAGAGCTCAACCAGCGAGCCCGGCCGCACGACGGCCAGCGCCGCGCCTGCGCCCGTGCGATAGCCCTCGCGATAGCGCAGCGTGGCAGCCGCGCTGGTCAGCACATGGCGACGGCCGACCAGCGCGCGGAGCGTGGCAATCAGCGCTCGCGCGTCAACCGTCGCCGGGCGGCCGGTCATTGGGCGGCCGGATAGGTTTCGCTATGCCCGGTGCGCGTGTTCACGAGCGTGATGACGCCATCGCGGCGCACATAGGCGTGAAGGGCATGGCCGTCCGTGCCGCCGGCGACATTGGCGATATTCTGCGGCGGCGCGTCGCGCTCGGGCGAACGTTCGGCGCTGTGCATCTGCCAGATCGCCGGCTTGCGGGGCGAGGCACGCGCGGTATCGAGCACGCTGGCGTCGGCACCCTTGCGCGGGCCGTTCTGGAACAGCACGATGCGCGGCGCCACGCTGTTCACGAAGACCGGGCTGTTGCTGATCTCGCTGCCATGATTGTTGGCGAGATAGAGGTCGACGGGCGCGATGCGGTTCTCCGGGCAGGCCAGCGTGTTTTCGACGTTCCAGGTGGTGTCGGCCATGGCGAGGAGGCGCGCCTTGCCCCAGCGCATCAGGAAGCCGAGCGAGCGGGCATTCTCTTCGCCGCCGTCCTGGTCTTTGCTGGTGGCCGTCGCGCAGGCGGGATTCGCACTGGGCCTTGGCACATCGTAGATTTCGCGATCGCTATTGACGGCGAGCAATTCCAGCCCGTCGATGGAGAGCGTCTCGCCAGCCTTCATTTCGCGATGCGGGTGGCCCTCGATGGCCTTGAGATAGGCGGGGTAAAGCGTGGAGGTCGCAAAGCGCAGTGCGGCGGGATTAGTCCCCTCCCGCGGGAATTCACGATTGGGGCCGTGGTCGATCACCGTGCCGACGGGGATGGCTTTGAGTAGGTCCTCCACGCCGCCGACATGATCGACATGATAATGAGTGACGACCAGATAATCGATGCGGTTGAGGCCAGCGGCGCGAGCGGCGGCGGCGATGCGCTCGGCGCTGTTGAGCGGCGTCGGCGCAGGCTTGCCGGGCTCGGGACGCGGACCGCCCACGCCGGTCGGCCAGCCGGTGTCGATCAGCAGCGACTGACCCTGCGGCGTGATGTAGAGCGCAGCTGACCCGCCCTCGACGTCGACGAAGATGAGGCGCAGCGGATCGCCGCTCTCTTGCGCCTGGGCGGGCGCGGCGGGCAGGGCAGCGAGCGCAAGCGCTAGCGCGGCGGAGGTGAGGGCAGTCTTCATTGCGGGAAGGGTGTCCTGTCGGTGGAGAAGGCGAACTCGGTGGTCGAGCGATAGGTCTCGCCGGGGCGCAGCACGGTCGAAGGGAAATTCGGCTTGTTGGGGCTGTCCGGGAAATGCTCCGTCTCGATGGCGAGCGCGTCGCTCTGGCGGATGGTCCGGCCGTCGCCCGCGTCGATGGTGCCGCCGATGCCGTTGGTGGAATAGAGCTGCACGGCCGGCTCGGTGGTACGCACTTCGAGCTGGCGACCGCTGCGCGGATCGCTCAGCCGCACCGCCACGCGCGGCGCCGCACCCGAGGCGCCGTCGAGCACGAAATTATGGTCGAGGCCCTTGGCGAGCATGATCTGCGGATGCGTGGAATAGATGGCGTCCAGCATGGGGCGGGCCTTGCGGAAGTCGAGCGGCGTACCCTCGATTGAGGCGATCTCGCCGGTCGGCACCTGGTTCTCGTCCGTGGGGGTCCAGCGGCTGGCGAAGACCTGGAGGAGCTGGTCATAGACTGGCCCGCTCTTGTGGGTGCCCAGCGTGAAATAAACGTGGTTGGTAAGGTTGAGCACAGTGGGCTTGCTGGTCGTCGCCTCATAGTCGAGCCGCAGCGCATTGTCTGCGCCGATGCTATAGGTGACCTTGAGCGTCAGTTCGCCGGGGAAGCCATTGTCGCCGTCCGGGCTCACATGGCTGAGCACCACGCCGGCGCGCCCGTCCTTCGCGAAGGTTTCCGCCTTGAAGATCTTGCTCGCAAATCCCGGGAAGCCGCCATGGATCGTCACGCCCGTCTTGGCGTTGCCCGGCAGCTTGTAGAAAGTGCCGTCCAGCGTGAAGCCGCCATTGCCGATGCGGTTGGCATAGCGGCCGGTAATGGCGTTGAAGCCGATGAGTTTCTCCCAGGCCTCGAAGCCGGTCACGCCCAGCACGACATTGCCGAACGTGCCGTCGCGGTCCGGCACGCTGACCTCGGTGATGGTGCCGCCGCGTGTGGAGACGCGCACGACCATGCCGCTGTCGTTGCGCAGTGTGACGAGGTCGACGCGGGCACCGTCCTTGGCGGTGCCGAAGGGCGCCAGCTCCGCGCTCGGTGCGGCGTAGGCGGGAGCGACGGCGAACAGGGCAGTGCCACCCAGCAGCAGAGAGAGGCTTGTCTTCATTGGAACCGGAACTCCACCTGTTGCCATGTGATCGGGTTGAGGCGCACCAGCGCGCCGCGCACGGGGTCGGTGAAGCCGATGTCCCAGCCCGGCCCGGTCGGATCGGTGATGAGCACATAGAGCAGCCCATCCGGCCCGGTGGCAAGCGCACGCACGCGGCCGAGATTGCTGAACAGCACTTCCTGGCTCACCACGCGCCGGCCTTCCACCGTAAGGCGCCGCAACTGCTGGCCACGTAGCGCGCCCACGAAGAGCGAGCCCTTCCACCCGGCGTAGCGCGTGCCATTGTAGAAGGCGATGCCGCTGGGTGCGATGGTGGGGAAATACCAGGCGACCGGCTCGATCATGCCGTCCGCGCGCACGTCCGTGATGCCCGGCTGCATGCCTTTGGAGACCACGCCCCAGCCATAATTGCCGCCGCGTTCGATGATGTTGATTTCATCGCCGCCCACGGGGCCGTGCTCGCTCTCCCAGACCAGGCCGGTCGCCGGATCGATGGCGAGCCCCTCGGGGTTGCGGTGGCCATAGCTCCAGATGGTGGGGAGGGCGCTGGGGGTGCGCACGAAGGGGTTGTCGGCTGGGATCGACCCGTCGAGATTGACGCGGTGGACCTTGCCGAGCGGTGTGCCGAGGTTCTGCGCGTTCTTCATGTCGCCGCGCTCGCCCAGCGTGAAAAAGAGATGACCCTTGCCGTCGAACAGGATGCGCGCGCCATAATGGGCACCGCTTGGAGTGTAGAAAGACCAGGGCGCGCGGAAGATGTCCTGCTGGTCCGTCCAGCGGTTCTGCGCATCGATTCGGCCGCGCACGATCACGGTCAGTGAGGGATTGCGCTTCACCTGCGAGTCGGGCGTGCCGGGCGGCGCGGGCGGTGGCGGGGGCAGGCTCGGGTCGCTGTCCGAATAAGCCAGGTAGATCCAGCCATCCTTCGCATAGTCGGGGCCCACGGCGACATCGAGCAAGCCCGCATCCTGCCCCTGATGCACGGTGGGGAGACCCGAGATGCGCACTGGCGGACGCTTGCCGGTGGGATCGATGAGCCGCAGATTGCCGACCGGCGCGCGCTCGGTGACGAGCAGGCGCCCATCGGGAAGGAAGGCGAGGCCATAGGGCGTATCGAGATCGCCCACCAGCGTCTCGATCTGGAAATCCTGTGTCTCGCTGTGGATGCGCTGTCCATCCGGATTGGGCGGCGGGCCCGCGACCGAGGTGGAGGATGGCGCGCCCGATGACGGCCCGGCACCGCGCGCCAGCTCGGCCGCGCGGCTGTGCAGGTAGGCAATGACGGCGTCGATCTGCCCGCTGTCCAGCGTGCCTTCGAAGGGCGGCATCTCGCTATCCTTGATGCCCTTCTCGATAGTCTGGTGCAGCATCGGATCGGTGAGGCGCTCGAATAGCGCCGGAGCGAACAGGCTGGGCCCGCGCCCGCCGGAGAGATCGGTGCCATGACAGCCCGCGCAGCTTGCCGCGAAGATCGTCGCGCCCGGGTTTGCCGGGGCATGCGCGTCCGGCGGCGCATGTGCATCCGCGCCCCACGCCTGCGCCGTGATCAGCGCAAGCGCCGTGGCGCCGCTCGCCAGCGCAAGGATCGCCGTTCCCCTCCGCATCAACCCTGTCCTCTTCTTGTCATGCGCGGTGCGAACGCTAGCACGGCGTGCGGCGCATCGGCATTACGACCAAGGTCGTAACCCTGCGCTTGGGGCCGGGCGGCGTCGAGCCGTTTGAGGAATTTCATGGCGTAGAGCATCGCGCGCTCGCGCACGCCTGTCGTGGGCCCCGAGACAGCGGGCAGACCGAGTGCCTCTAGCTGACCGATGGCCGAATCGTCCCCCTCCAGGGGATGCTGGGCGATCCAGTAGAGGATGCGGGGCAGATCGGCGGCGGACAAATCCTGCCGCAACCGGTCGAACACCAGCCAGGGCAAATGCCGTTCCAGCGGATCCATCTGGAGCAGGTCCGGCACGGCGGCGATGAAGAGGAAATTGCGCACGCGCTGGACCGGATCGGCCACGTGCGCCGGCGCCCAGCCGGGGAGAGTATCGCGCACCGTTGCGATCTGCGCGGCGACGGCGGCATCGTCCAGCGTGCCGCGCGCGGCCATGGGTGCGACGAGCCCCTCATCGTTCGGCAGGCGCTCGAAGGCGATACGGGCGATGTCCTCGGCGCCGACATCCTGCCAGCGGGCCGGCTCCTGCGGCGGACGCGAAGGCGTTTCGGGTGAGGCTTGCGGCGCTGCTTGCGGGGGCGCCGGGACTGCCGGTTCGACAGCGGCGGGACGGTCCGGCGCGCGCAGAAACGCTTCGGGCGGTGCGACCGGCGCCGTGTCCACGATCGGGTGGGCGCGCTCGATGCCAGGAGTCGCCCCGGCCACGCCGATGGCGAGCCAGAGCGCAAGGCCGGCGACCAGCAGCGGCCGATGGGCCCGCCGCCGGGCGCCATCCCAGCGGAACAGGCTGGCCGCGACGAGGGCGCTGGCGAGTGCGAAGAGGGCGAGGGCTGTGAGGTCGAACGTGACGGGCGCAAGGCCCCGGCCGGTCGCGCTGGCCTGGATCGCCGCCACGGCATAGCGGCCCGGGAAAAAGGCAGAGAGCGTCTGCACCCAATCCGGCAGGCTGGAGAGGCGCACCGCGACGCCGCCGATCATCAGCATCGGCAGGAAGATGCATTGGCCCAGGGCCTGCACGGCTGGCACGCTGCCCGCCAGCATCGCCACGATCATGCCAAGGCCGATCAGGGCGAGGCTGACCAGCAGGAAGGCGAGGAGCAGGCCGGCCGGGTGCACGGGCATGGGCATGCCGAGCAGCAGCATGGCCAGCGCGATCTGGAGTACCCCTGCCGAGACGAGCAGGACCAGCCGGCTCAGCACCAGCCCGGCGACGAACGTACCCGCGCCGGCGGGTGTCGCCCGATAGCGGCGCCACACGCCGCGCTCGCGCTCCGCGACAATGGCAGTGGGCAGGCCGAAGCAGGCGCCGCCCAGCGCCGTCACCGTGAGCAGCTCGCCCAGATGCGAGAGGATCGGCACGGCGTCGTGACGATAGAGAATGGCGAACGCGGCGAGGAAGACGAGCGGGAAGAGATAGCCGTAGATCATGGCCATCGGGTTGCGCAGGTTGAGGCGCAGGACGAGGCCCGCATAAGCAAAGGCGGCGCGCGGGTTCATGGCGTCGGGCCCTCGGTGGCGGTTAGCGAGAGGATGACGTCCTCCAGCGTCGCCTCGCCGATGCGCAGCGTCTCGATCCGCGCGCCTTGCGCCGCGATGGCGGCGAGGATCTGCGTGGCGGCGTGATTGGCCTCCTGCGCGCGGCAGTGGAAGGCCGCGCCCGCCACCGCCAGCCCGTCGAGCGGCGGCATGCGGGCGGCGTCGAGTGGCCGGTCGGCGCACCCCGCGATCATGACGCTAAGGCCCGCCGCGCCAATGAAATCGGCCGGGCGCCCCTGCGCGACGGCATGGCCCCCGTCGATGAGCAGCAGCCGGTCGCACAACCGCTCCGCCTCGGCCATGTCGTGCGTGGCGAGCAATACGGCGCGGCCGTCCGCGGCGAGTTGGCGGATGAGGCCGTGCAGATCGTGCCGCGCGGCGAGGTCGAGGCCGGCGGTCGGTTCATCGAGCAGGATGAGCGCGGGATCGTTGACGAAGGCCAGCGCCAGCGCAACGCGCTGCTTCTGACCGCCGGAGAGCTGGCCGTAGCGGCGGTCCGCCTGGTCCGTGAGGCCGAAACGGGCGAGCAGCGCGGTTTCATCCGGCCGCATGTCGTACAGAGAAGCAAAGAGGCGCAGCGCCTCGCGCGGCGTGATCGTGTCCTGCAAGGCCATGGTCTGCAAGGCGAGGCCGATGCGCCCGCGCGCTTTGCGATCGAGCGGCGCGCCGTCGAGCCGCATGGCGCCCGCGTCCGGAGTCACCAGCCCTGCCACACTCTCGATGGTCGTTGTCTTGCCGGCGCCATTGGGACCAAGCAGGCCCAATATTTCGCCGGCCCGCACCGTGAAGGTCAGGCCGGCGAGCGCCTGTTGCGCGCCATAGCGCTTGCGCAGGCCCGACACCTCCAGCCGGGGCTGCGCCGGGTCGGGCGGATTATTGCTCGAGTTCCTTCTCCGTCCACGGCGTTTCGCGATGGGCATAGGCGGCGCGCCATTCCTTGACCGAGGCGGCCTGGACGGGCGGCGCCCGGTTGCTCCAGCTCGCGCGGACAAAGGTCATGATCGCGGCGACTTCCTCATCCGACATGGCGGCCCCCGCCGGCGGCATCAGGCCGATGGCACCTTCCTTGCCGGAAAGCAGGATGCGCGCAAGCACTTCCGGCCGGCCCGTCACGAAGCGGGAGCCATCGAGATTGGCGGCGATGGGAGAATCGCGGCCATGGTCCTGATGGCAGCCCTGGCAGAGATTGGCGTAGATTTCCTGTCCGGCATTGAAGAGCCGTTGCTCCTCCGGTGAGCGCTGCGCCGCGGCGGGCGCGGCGGGCTTGCCCGGCCAGTCAAGCAGAGTCAGCAGCTTTGTCGCGACCGGAGCTGCATCGCCCTGGCTGCCGGAGAGCGTCAGCAGCGCTTTGGGTTCGGCCTGGAGCGCCAGCAATTTGGGGGCCTGCGCGCCGGGCACCGGCGGGCCGAGACGGGGTGCGCCTTGCAGGCCCGTCTGCAAGCCCGCGAGCAGCGCCAGCCGTGCCGCGGGGGGCTGCCCACTGGCCTGAGCATGCGTGAGGACGGCCTCGACATCCGCGGCCTTGCGGCTGCGGCCGATGGCACCGGCGAGTTGCTGGAGTGCGTCGGCCGAACCCGCTGCGGCGGGCGCGGCGAGCAGGCGCGCGAGCATATCGGGTTCCAGCCCGGAAAGGCCGCTGATGACGGCATCGACCGTGGCCGGATCGTCGCCATGGCGCTGGAGAACGGCGAGAAGCGGCGCCATGCGCTGCGCCGCTGGCGCCTCGCCGAGCGACGCGGCCGCCTGCCGGCGCACGCCGAGGTCCGCATCATCCGCCAGGGCGGTGACGGCGGCGAGCGCGGCCGTGTTGCCGTCGCGCAGCCGCGCCTCGCTTAGGCGGATGGCGGCGGCGCGTACGGCCGGTTCAGGATCTTTGAGCGCTTTGTCCACCAGCCGCGCATCGGTCGCGCCGAGCCCATCGATGGTCCACAGGGCATGCAGGCGCGTGCGCGGATCGGTGGCCGATTGCGCCAGCTTCGCCAGCGCCGGGACCACGGATTTGTCGCCACGCTGCACGAGCAATTGCTGCGCCGTGTCGCGCCACCAGCCATTGGGATGGGCAAGATAGGGGACGAGGTCCTTCGCGGGCTGGCTGCTCATGCGCGGCGGTGCATCCGTTTTCATGTCCTCGTGCACCACGCGGTAGATGCGGCCGTAATGGATGCCTTCCCACAGGCCACGCTCCTGGATGTAGTTGCGCAGATAGTCGGTCTGGAGCGGGCCGTCCTGCGAGACGCCGCGATACATGTCGACAATGTAGAAGGTGCCGTCCCAGCCCGGCGCCAGCGAGATTGGGCGGAAGCGCTCGTCGGTGGACGCCAAGAATTCGCCGCGCTCGTAGAAGTCGGTGGTGGAGAGAGTGCCGGCCGCATCGGCCTTGAGCGACAACAGGTGGACGATATTGGTGGGCCCGTCGACCACGAAGGGCTGGCCGCGCACGTCCTGGGGCAGGGCCGTGCCGCGATAGATCATCGGCGAGGAGACGCCGCCATAATAGAGCGAGGAGCCGTCCTCCCGATAGGCTTCCTTGCGATAGCCCCGGTTGACGCCGAAGGTCGGCCGCGCCGGCCAGATACGCGACTTGGCGGGATCGGCCAGAACCTCATAGAGTCCGCGTGTGCGCACCAGATTGGGATTGCGGGCGTAATAGCCGGCGTTGAGATAATCGACGAACAGCGGATCGGTGTTGAACACGCGATAGACGCGGCCCGTGTCGTCCTGGGTCAAGCCCCATTGGCCCCGGTTGAGGCTTGGCAGGATGGTCGCCTTGCCGCCCTTGAGGCTCACGTCCCAATCGTTCTGGGCAATGACGATGCGGTTGTCCATCGACCAGTAGAGCCCGTTGGCGCCATGCTCGACCACGCCCTGCGTCGCGAACTTGTCGGAGATCAGGTCCTTGCTGTCGGCCTTGAGGTCGCCGTCCGTGTCGCAGGCCTTCCAGAGATGGGGCGGCTCGCCGACCAGCGCGCAATTGCCCGCAAGGACTTTAAAGGCGCGCGGCATGATGAGCTTGTCGAGGAAAACGGTGCGCTTGTCATAGACGCCGTCACCATCGGTATCCTCCAGAACGACCAGATCATTGATCGGCTCGAAGCTGTTGTCCATTTTCTGGTTGATGGCGAAGCCGTGCATTTCCAGCACCCAGAGGCGCCCGTCGCCATCGAATTCACTCAGGATCGGGTCGCGCACCAGCGGCTCGGCCGCGACCAGCTCCAGCCGGTAGCCGGGCGGCATAGTGAAGGTCTTGAGTGCGTCCTGCGGCGAGAGCGGCGGCGGCGACTCGGGCAGGTCGGTTGCGACGGGTGCGGGCCAGGGCTTGTTCGGCGTGCTCGACAAAGGTCGGGATGGCGTATTTTGGCTGAAGGCAAGATAAGGCAACCCGCAAGCAAGCAGGCCAAGGCCGACCCAGGCACTAATACGCATCCTCATCTCGCTCCTAGAACTTTCAAATTGCATACTGTCTACAGAATGGCGAGTAAAGAGCCGCAGTCGCATCAAGGAAGGAAGAGGATTTTGCCGGACAGTGTTGCGCCCATGGGGCGAAGGGCAGTGTGGCGCTGGCTGATCCTGCTGAGCCTCGTTCTGGCCTTCATCCTCATTCCCTTCCTGCTGCTGGAGCGCTCCATTGCCGCGCTGATGGAGGAAGCGCTCATGGCGGCGCGCGGCCATGCGGTCCTGGCCGGCGCGATCATCGTTCTGATCCTGGCGGTCGACATCCTGTTGCCGGTGCCCTCCAGTCTGGTCAGTGGCCTGGCCGGCGCCGCGCTGGGCTTCTGGGGCGGGACGTTCGCCATCTGGCTGGGGATGAGTGTCGGGTGCCTGTTCGGTTATGCGCTGGGGCGCGGCGCGGCCCATGCCGCCATGCACAGGATCGTGGGGGCCGAGGAGACGGAGCGGGCGCGCCGGCTGTTCGCGGGTGCGGGCGGCGTGGCGCTGATCGTCACGCGCGCCGTCCCCGTGCTGGCCGAGACGCTGGTTCTGGGCGCGGGCGCTGCGCAGATGCCGCTGGGCCCGTTCCTCCTCCTCACCGGCGCGGCCAATCTCGCCGTGGCATTCGCTTATGCCGCCGTGGGCGCGCTTGCCTTGTCGCAAGCGTCTATTCTTTTCTTTTTCTTCGGTCTCGCCGCCTTGCCGGCCGCGAGCTGGCTCCTCTGGCTCAAGTTCAGGACATGATGGTTCGTCACATCGCTTTTTTCGCCGCGCTGCCGCTGGTGACTGCGCCTCTCCACGCGCAGGATGCCTCCGCGCCCGGCACCATTGTCGTCACCGCAACGCACGCGCCGGTCGCCCTCGCGCGCCAGCCTTATTCGGTGCGCGTGATCGATGCCGATGTGCTGGCGGCCGGCGCCAGCGTTGCCGATGCGCTGGCGCAGGTGCCGGATGCCTATGTGCAGATGACAGGCGGGCGCAGCGGCTTCGCGTCGCTCTTCCTGCGCGGCGCGGACCCGAATTTCACCACCGTCCTGCTCGAAGGCGTGCCGCTCGACAGCCCGACCAACAGTCGTGGCGGTGCGGTCAATCTGGCTGCCGTGCCGCCCGCTGCGATCGATCGGGTGGAGTTGGTCGCGGGCCCGGCTTCGACGCTCTACGGCTCCGGACCGTTGGCGGGTGCGGTCAATCTTCTGCTCGCGGCGCCGAGCGAGCGCCATCGCTTCACGGCCAGCGCTGCGCTGGGCAGTGAGGAGGAACATGTCCTCTCCGGACGCTGGCAGGGGCCGCTTACCCAAGGCTATGGCGGCTCGCTGACCGCAGTATGGGACGATGCCGGGACGGGCGAACCGCAGGCAGGCTTCCGCTCGCGCTCGGTGGACCTGCGCCTTGCGCGCCTGGATGGCACGCGCGGGAGTCTCCTGGTCCACCTCGCCGACACGCGCGCGCATGGCTTTCCAGACAGCAGCGGCGGCTACGATCTGGCCGTGATCCGAGCGGTCGAGCAGCGCGAATCGGATGAGATCGTCGTTGCGCTGGATCAGCCCGTGATACACTTCGGCCGCGCGACGCTTGCCATCGCCGGCTCCTATTCCTCACGCGGCGACCGCGTTACTTCGCCGGGCGTGGCGCCCTCCGTCTATTCGGAAACGGGCGTGCCGGCCGGCGCGGATGACATTCGCTATCGGCGCGGGGTCGTGCGGCCGGAATTGAGCATAGACCTAGGTGCCTGGCACGCTACGTTCGGCGCGCAAGCGCAATGGGAAGCGGCACGCAGCAGCGGCTTTCTTGATTTCGGTTTCCCCATGCCCGCGCAGTACGATCGACGCCGCGCGACCTATTCCGGCTTTGCCGAACTGGGGGGAACCGTCGGCCCGCTGGAGATCGATGGCGGCTTGCGCCTTGACGATATCGAGGGGATCGGCACGCGCTGGACGGGCCGCGCGGGGCTGCGCTATTTTCTCGATCCAGCGCTCTCGCTGCGTGCGTCCGCGGGCACAGCGTTCAAGGCGCCGAGCTTCTATGCTCTCGCCAACCCCTTCGTCGGCAATCCCGCGCTGCGTCCGGAAAGCGCGACGGCCATGGAACTGGGGCTCGACTGGCGGCCGGGGCCCAATGACCATATCTCGATCACGCTCTTTGAATCGCGCTATCGCGATCTCATCGATTTCGTACCATCTGACCCGCCGCGCCTGGAGAACCGTGCGCGCGTCGCGGCGCGCGGTCTGGCGGCGAGTGTCGTGCACCGGTTTGGAGGGGGTTTCGCCATGACGCTCGGCGCCCAGCATGTCGCGACCGACGATGTGACGAGCGGAGAGGGGCTACTCAACCGCCCGCGTTGGCGGGGCAGCGCGCAGATGGACTGGACCGCCGCCCGCGCCCTCACGCTCACTGCCCGTTACGCCTATACCGATGAGCGCGACGATTATGCCGTCCCCACGGGCGTGCGCACACTGGAGGTTACACATCGGCTCTCGGCGTCGGCGGTCTGGGCGCTGTCCTCGGGTACCCGGCTGCGGCTGGATGGGGAC
>DASRXY010000300.1:0-2171 GCA_035654035.1 Sphingobium sp.
CCTCCGAGAACATCGTGAGCCGCGCAGTGCTGGAGGCGACGGGCAGCGTCTTCACCAACAAATATGCCGAGGGCTACCCCGGCAAGCGCTATTATGGCGGCTGCGAATGGGCCGACGTGGTCGAGAACCTCGCCATCGAGCGCGCAAAGAAGCTGTTTGGCTGCGATTTCGCCAATGTGCAGCCCAATTCGGGCAGCCAGATGAACCAGGCGGTGTTCCTCGCCCTGCTCCAGCCGGGCGACACCTTCATGGGGCTGGACCTGGCGGCGGGCGGCCACCTCACGCACGGCTCGCCGGTCAACATGTCCGGCAAATGGTTCAACTGCGTCTCCTATGGCGTGCGGCAGGACGACCAGCTTCTCGATATGGACGCGGTGCGCGAGAAGGCGCACGCGCATAAGCCCAAGCTGATCATTGCCGGCGCGACAGCTTACCCACGCGTGTGGGATTTCAAGGCGTTCCGCGAGATCGCCGATGAGGTCGGCGCTTATCTGCTCGTGGACATGTCGCACTTCTCCGGCCTTGTCGCCGGCGGCGCGCATCCCACGCCCTTCCCGCATGCCCATGTCGTCACCACCACCACGCACAAGTCGCTGCGCGGTCCCCGCTCGGGCATCATCCTCACCAATGACGAGACCATTGCCAAGAAGGTGAACAGCGCGGTGTTCCCTGGCCTCCAGGGCGGCCCGCTGGTCCATGTCATCGCCGCCAAGGCCGTGGCCTTCGCCGAGGCACTGCGGCCGGAATTCTCCGCTTATGCCCACCAGATTGTGGCGAACGCCCGCACACTGGCGGCGACGCTGGCCGATGCCGGGCTCGCCATCGTCTCCGGCGGCACGGACAATCATCTGATGCTCGTCGATCTGCGGCCCAAGAATGCCACGGGCAAGGCCACCGAGAAGGCACTCGACCGCGCCTATATCACCTGCAACAAGAATAGTGTGCCGTTCGACACGGCAAGCCCGTTCGTCACCTCGGGCATTCGCCTGGGCGCCCCCGCTGCTACCACGCGCGGTTTCCGCGAGGCCGAGTTCAAGCTGGTCGGCCAGTGGATCGCCGAAGTGGTCGAGGGTATTCAGCGCAATGGCGACGAAGGCGATGGCCAGGTCGAGGCGCATGTGCGCGAGAAGGTGAAGGCGCTCACTGCGCAGTTCCCGATCTACTGAGCCGAGGCGGGGATGAGCGAGCGACCGGACGATCTGCTGGAGCAAGCCAAGGCCGAGATTTCCGGCATGGCCAGGCAGGGCCTCGCCCATCCCTCCACCAAGCCGGTGCTGACCGGCGCGGCGATTGGCGCGGTGGCCGGCTTGGTGCTGCCGCTCCTCACCATCCCGGTTGGTCTGGCCGCGGGCGCGGGCATTGCCTTCTGGAAGAGATTGAAACGCTGAGATGCGTTGCCCCTATTGCAGCCACGAAGACAGTCAGGTCAAGGACAGCCGCCCGACCGAGGACGGCGCCGCGATCCGCCGCCGCCGCCAGTGCGAGGGCTGCGGCGCGCGCTTCACCACCTTCGAGCGCATCCAGCTTCGCGACGTGATGGTGGTGAAATCGGGCGGCGAGACCGAGGCGTTCGACCGCGACAAGCTCGCCCGCTCCATCCAGCTCGCCTGCCGTAAGCGCGCCATCGAGCCGCTGCGCATCGAGCGGCTCGTCTCGGGCATCCAGCGCCAGCTCGAAACCAGCGGCGAGAGCGAAGTGCCCTCGCAGCGGATCGGCGAGCTGGCCATGGACGGCCTCAAGGGGCTGGACAGCGTGGCCTATATCCGCTTCGCCAGCGTCTATAAGGACTTCACCGAGGCCAAGGACTTCGAAGATTTCGCCGGCGCTGTGCGCGAAGTGAGCGGCGAGTGAGCGGGACCGATCTGTCGGCCGCGCCCTCGGGGTGCGAACCGGAGCCTGAGGGCGCTGCTGGGCCCGGCTCGATCCCCACGTCCCGGTCCAAATCCGCATCCGCGCCCGAAGCGGCCTCCACCAGGACGCCCTCGCCTGCGTCGGAGCGCGCTCCGCCGCCGGCCATCGTGCTGGTCCGCCCGCAACTGGGCGAGAATATCGGCACGACCGCGCGGGCAATGATGAATTTCGGCCTTGGCGAACTGCGGCTGGTCGCGCCGCGCGATGGCTGGCCCAACCCCGATGCCGGCCCCACGGCGGCGGGAGCGGATGCCATTCTT
>DASRXY010000301.1:0-15098 GCA_035654035.1 Sphingobium sp.
GAAGCGCGAGAAGAGCCTGTCGAAGGGGCCGTTGGTGGGGACCACTTGCGCGGCGTCCGCGCAGACCCAGTAGATGCGCGATTGCGTGCCCTGGCTGGCGCGCACGCCGCAATGATCGATGAGGTCCTGGCTGATGTCGAGCCCGGTGGCGCTGCCGCCCGGCGAGACGCATCGCGCGATGGTAATGGTGGTGCCGCCGCCGCCGCAGCCCAGATCGACCACAGTCTCGCCGGGCCGGAAGGCGGCATGGGTGATGAGGGCGGCGCCGACCGGCGCGATCATCCCTTCGAACCGCGCGAGATTGGCCAGCCAGTTGCGGCCCATCTCGCCCGACCATTGCTCGAAGCTCAGTTGCGCCGGCGCGTTCTCGCTCATGCCCGATTCTCCCTTGGCTCTCTCGTTCAGCCCGTCTTGTAGCCGGGCGCGCGGACAGGTCCACGGGAAAGGCGCGTGCTAAGGCGCTGAGAGGGGCGGCGGTGCCGGTCCGCTAGCCGCTCGCGGCAACGGCGACCAGCACGCCCATGGTCAGCAGGATGCCGCCGATCAGGGTGGGCCGGAACCAGCCGGGCGGGGGAGCGGGCTTCAATTTGTTGCGCATGTCCATGCCCCTTTCCTGGGACAATGATGAAATCAGGATCGAAAGCGCCCGTTGGGCGGGGCGCCGCGCCGTTCAGGGATGCGGCGGCGCGCGCGGCTGGGCGAAGCCGTGCCGGGGCCAGGTCGCGAGGACGCGCAGCAGTGCAGGATCGGCGTGCGTGCGTGGAGCGGTGAGGGCGCTCACGGCGAGGAGAAGGCCGGTGACGGAGGCCAGCGAGGACGCCGGATGCGGCATACGCCGGCCCTCGTCCATCCGGGTAGCGGCCGGGCGCGGTGTCTGTTCGCGCACCCGCAGCGTCAGGACATTGCTGGTGGGGTCGAAAGCGGAGCCGATGGTGCGGCCCGCGCCGCCGGAGGGCATCAGTGCCGGCAGCAGCGCACTTGCCATCGCCAGCAACAACGCGGCGAAAAACCAGGGGCTGCGCACAATCGGCGCGCGGCCGGGGCGGCCAGTGAGGGCTGTGTGCCATCGCATGGCTGGAATGTAGGGCCTTGGGGCGTGTTGGGGAAGGTGTAGGGGAAGAGCATGGAGAAAGGACGCAGGCGCCGCTGCCACCATCCGCCGTGCCCCATCGAGCCCTCGTCGAAAAACGCGCATGCCGCTGCGGCGCGCCGTTGCGCTTTTCTCACTTTTCCGCTATGGGCGCGCGCACACCTGAGGGCGGCCGCCGCAATGGCTGCGCTGCCAACACCAACCCAGAGAGACACCCAAATGAGCCAGCCCAGCGCTCTTCGGAACGTGGCGATCATCGCGCACGTCGACCACGGCAAGACGACTCTTGTCGACCAGCTTCTCCGTCAGTCCGGCACCTTCCGCGACAATCAGCGCGTGGACGAGCGTGCGATGGACTCCAACGATCTGGAGCGGGAGCGCGGGATCACCATCCTCGCCAAGCCCACCTCGGTCGACTGGAAGGGGCCGGATGGCACCATCACGCGCATCAACATCGTCGATACGCCCGGCCACGCCGATTTCGGCGGCGAAGTGGAGCGCATCCTCTCCATGGTGGACGGGGTCGTGCTGCTGGTGGACTCGTCCGAAGGCGCAATGCCGCAGACCAAGTTCGTGACCAGCAAGGCGCTGGCGCTGGGCTTGCGCCCCATTGTCGTCGTCAACAAGGTGGACCGGCCGGACGAGCGCATCCAGGAAGTGCTGGACGAAGTGTTCGACCTGTTCGTGAGCCTCGACGCCACGGACGAACAGCTCGATTTCCCCGTGCTTTTCGCCTCGGGCCGCAATGGCTATGCCAATCATGACGCCGCCGCGCGCGATGGCACGCTGACGCCGCTGTTCGAAACGATCGTCAACCATGTGCCTCCTCCGGCGCTCGATCTCGACGCGCCCTTCACCTTCCTCGTGACGTTGCTCGACCGCGACAATTTCCTTGGCCGCATTCTCACCGGGCGCGTCAATTCCGGTTCAGTGAAGATCAACCAGCCGATCCACGCCTTGGACATGGACGGCAAGATCATCGAGACCGGTCGCGCCTCCAAGATTCTGGCGTTCCGTGGCCTGGACCGCGTGCCGGTGGAGGAAGCCAAGGCGGGCGACATCATCAGCCTCGCCGGCCTTACGGTCGCCACTGTGGCCAACACCATTGCCGACACGACCGTCACCACGCCGATCAACGCGCAGCCCATCGATCCGCCGACGCTCTCGATGCGCTTTGCGGTCAATGATTCGCCCATGGCGGGTCGCGAAGGCGACAAGGTGACGAGCCGCATGATTCGCGACCGGCTGTTCCGCGAGGCGGAAAGCAACGTCGCGATCCGCGTGACCGAGAGCGCGGACAAGGACAGTTTCGAAGTGGCCGGGCGCGGTGAGCTTCAGCTCGGCGTGCTGATCGAGACGATGCGGCGCGAGGGCTTCGAGCTGGGCATCTCCCGCCCGCGCGTGCTGTTCCGCGATGGCGAGAACGGCCGCGAGGAGCCCTATGAAACCGTCGTCATCGATGTGGATGACGAGCATAGCGGCACCGTCGTCGAGAAGATGGCGACGCGCAAGGCCGAGCTGACCGACATGCGCCCCTCGGGCGGCGGCAAGACCCGCATCACCTTCTCGGCGCCCTCGCGCGGGCTCATCGGCTATCATGGCGAGTTCCTCTCCGACACGCGCGGCACCGGCATCATGAATCGCCTGTTCGAGAAATACGGGCCTTACAAAGGCCCGATCGAAGGCCGGAAGAACGGCGTGCTCATTTCCAACGGCGCGGGCGAAGCCAATGCCTATGCGCTGGGGCCGCTCGAGGAGCGCGGCGTGCTGATGGTGGGTGTGGGCGAAGCGCTCTACGAAGGCATGATCGTCGGCGAGAACGCCAAGCCGGAAGACCTCGACGTCAACCCCATGAAGTCCAAGCAGCTCACCAACTTCCGCGCAAGCGGCAAGGATGACGCCATTCGCCTGACTCCGCCGTGGAAGATGACGCTGGAGCAGGCCATCGCCTATATTGACGATGACGAGATGGTGGAAGTAACGCCCAAGACCATCCGCCTGCGCAAGCGCCACCTCGATCCGCATGAGCGCAAGAAGGCCAAGCGCGTCAGCGAAGCGGCCTGATCGATCGACGCGGTGCCCGCCATGCCCCTTGCGTGGGTATGGTATGGCGGGCACCGCGCGATGACGGCCATGTGACGATTGACGTCATGAAGCCGTAAACTTGCTCGCTATTCTGGGCCCGGTCCGGCGCCAACATTGTTCGACCGGACAGTGGGACCAGGAAGATCGAGGGGTTTTAGAGACATGTTCAAGTCCATCGTTGCCGCTGCGGCTTTCGCAGCGGGTAGCATCGCCGTGCCTGCCGCCGCCGCTGTCATCACGCCGGTTTCGGTCACGGCCTCCGACACGTTCGCGCTGTGGGGGCAGTATAAGGCCGAGAATCTCATCAACGGCAGCGGCCTGTCCGCCGAAGGCCTGCACGACCGCAATTTTGCTGCGATGTGGATGACCAATCTGGGCGTGGCGCAGGCGCAGCTCGTCTTCGACCTGGGGGCGGTCTATGAGCTCGCGAGCGCGGACATCTGGCAGTATAATTTCGCCGATCCCTATCCGGTGAACCCCAGTCACATCATCAACACCATCGACCGGGGCGTGAAGGATTTCGCCATCCTCATCTCGACTGACGGCGTCGACTATACCGAGGTGTTCAACGGCACCATGGCACGCGCCAATGGCGATTCGCTCGCCGCGCAACGCTTCGCGATTGCCGGCGCTGCGCAATATGTGAAGTTCGACCTCTTCAACAATTATGCGCAGGGCACGATCTACGATCCCTATGCCACCGGCCTCTCGGAAGTGCGCTTCGCCAGCGTGGAGCCGGGCGCGGTGCCCGAGCCGGCGAGCTGGGCCTTCATGATTGCGGGCTTCGGTCTGGCTGGCGCTGCAATGCGGCGGCGGGCATCGAGCCTGCGCGTCGCCTGATCGCGCGGCAAAGCGGCACTGGCCACGCCCCCCGCTGGCCGGGCCGAATGGGCCGCCGGTTACGACCGGCGGCCCTTTTTCTCATTGAGAAAGGCGACGCTATGGTGCTCGAGGCCCCTGCTCGGGGATGCGCGCGGTCTGGGCCTTGGGCATGGTGCCGGTGACATCGATGATGTTCGCGGTCGTCCTGTTGAGCGCGGTAATCCGGTCCAGCACCGGTTCAGCGATTCCACGGCGCCTTGGCCAGCATCAGGGCCATGCCGCACCAGCCGGTCGCCCCGGCGATGGCGAGCATGAGGCCGAAAAAGGCGGCGAGATAGAAGCCCGCCGGGATGCCTGCGAGCCCGATGAGTGTCGCGACCAGCACCAGCAGGCCCACCGCGATCTGCACCTGTCGCATGAGCGGAAGGGGCTGCCTCGCGGCCGTCCCGCCCCGCGCGGCCTGCGCCGTCACCAAGGGAAGGCCGGCCGCCGTCCAGGCCTCGATCCCGCCCGTCAGATTGCGCACGGCGCGGCCCGTGCCATGCCCGGCACGGTCGGCGACGAGGCAGGCCTGTCCGCCGCGCCCGCCCTTGAGACATTGGAAGATGATCGTCCGTCCCGGTGGCAGCGCGGCCTGCGCCAACAGCGCGTCGAGCTGGCCGAGCGGCATGGAGAGCGCATAGGGAATGTGGCCGGCGCGGAACTCGTCCGGCTCGCGCACATCGATGAGCGTCGCCGAGCCGTCGCGCAGCAGCGCAAGGGCCTCCTGCGGTGTGATGGCGGGATCGGTCATGGCGTGTCCTCCTGGCAGAAATGAGCGTGGAGCACCTGCATCACCGCCAGCGTGGCGGGGTGGCCGATGCGATAATGGAGCGTGCGATGGTCGCGCCGCACCGCAACGATCCCTTCCTCGCGCAGCCGGGCCAGATGCTGGGACATGGACGTGGGCGCGATGCCGGTGGCGGCGATCAGCGCGCCGACATGCGCCTCGCCTTCCACCAGCCGGCAGAGGATGCGCAGCCGCTGCGGGTTGGCCAATCCCTTGAGAAAGGCGGCGACGACCGGTGCGCGCGCGGCCATTGCGGCCGCATCGGGCGGCGCGGGCAGTGTCGCCATGGCAGAAGAGAGACGTGAATCGTAAGCCATGCATTCCTTATATCATAAATTTATGAATTAAGGAATATCGCAATTTATCGCAGCCGCCCGATTACGCCCCGCTGAACAGCCCATTCCCGTCCGGTTCAGAGCCAGACCTCTATATTCTTTCTCATTGGCGGCCCTTGAAGCCGCTCCATGGATTGGGAGACGATGCCATGAGACTCATTCCCCGCCTCGCGCTCGCGGCGCTGTCCGGCGCCCTCGGTGTCACGGCGCTGGCCGCCACGCCTGCCGCCGCCCGCACCAGCGTGACCATCGACTATCGTGACCGCGCCTATCGCGATCATCGCGGCTATGACGGGCACTGGCATGCCGATCGCCGCGACTGGCGTTGGGACCGGTACGACCGGTATGAGCGCCGCGCGCCTTATCGCGGCTGGCGCCAAGCCCGTCGCTGCTGGACCGAATGGCGGTATGATCGGCGGTATCATCAGCGGTATCGCGTGCGCTTCTGCCGCTGAGTCCGAGCGGGCCGCTGGACCGCGCATTTTCCCTCGAGGGCTGTTCCCTCGGCGGCGAAAATGCTCTAGGCGCATCGCCCATGACCGATACGCCGCCCGACCGCCTCTCCGTCAATCCGCGCAGTCCCCATTTCGACATGGCGCTGCTCCAGCGTGGCATTGGAATCCGCTTCAAGGGCCAGCAGCGCCGCGACGTGGAAGAATATTGCGTCTCGGAAGGCTGGATTCGCGTTGCCGCCGGCAAGAGCCGCGACCGCTTCGGCAACCCCATGACCATCAAGCTCTCGGGCGAAGTCGAAGCCTGGTTCGAGGATGTGCGGCGCGAAGGCGAGAACGCCGCTGAGACGAGCGAGGGCTGAGCCGAAGCTGCCGTTGGGGCTGTTCCGCCTTAGATCCCAGCTTTCCAAACGGGTCATTTTCTAAACCCGCAGTACTCGCCCATTGTTCACGCGCAGCCGCGTGGCATCGCCGAGCCCTTCGAACAGGGCCGGCTCCGTACCTGTCATCCACACCTGACCGCCAGTGGCGCGCAGGCGTTCGAACAGAGCGGTGCGGCGGAGCGGATCGAGATGGGCGGCCACTTCGTCCAGCAGGATGATGAGCGGACGCTCGCCCGGCCCGCGTGCCAGCTCGGCATGGGCAAGGACGAGGCCGAGCAGTAGTGCCTTTTGCTCGCCCGTTGAACAGAGCGCCGCGGCCTGCCCTTTGGTATCATGGCTCACCAGCAGATCGGCGCGATGCGGACCGGCAAGCGTGCGTCCGGCCGCGCGGTCGCGCGGGCGGCCTTCGCGCAGAGCTTGTGCCAACGCCGCTTCGTCGCCTGTCCAGCCGTCGAGCGTCAGCCGAGGGCGGGCAAAGGGGCCCTCCGGCAGCGCAGCGAGATGATCTGCCAGCGCGGCGACCACGGCGCGACGACCGGCGTCCAGTGTGGCGCCATGCTCGGCCATGCGCGCTTCCAGCGCCGCCAGCCAGGCAGGGTCCGGCGTTCCCTCTTCTGCAAGCAGCGCGTTGCGCGCCCGCATCGCCGCCTCATAGCGTGTCGCGTGCATGGCGTGGGAGGGACGCAAGGCCAGCACCAGCCGGTCGAGAAAGCGGCGGCGCCCACCTGCGCTCTCCTGGAACAACCGGTCCATGGCCGGCGTCAGCCAACTGATTGCGACCAGCCCTGCCAGAGAGGCGGCCGAGACCTGCCGCCCATCGACGCGCACTTGCCGCCGCTCAGGCACCGCCGCGTCGGTGCCGGTCCCGATCTGCGTGTCGCCGATCCGCGCAGCGATAGCAAAGCCGCCGGGGCCTCCCTGCCGCGCCATGTCGACGAGCCCGGCGCCACGCAGCCCCCGTCCCGGCGCCAGCAGCGAGATCGCTTCCAGGATGTTGGTCTTGCCCGCGCCATTCTCGCCGGTCAGCACCACCATGGTGTCGGTGGGTGTGGTGGTGTCTGGCGCGATCAACGCATCGGCGTGGTTGCGGAAATCCGTGAGGGCGAGCCGGGCGATTGCCATGCCGGGGGCATATGGGGGAGCCGGCCGCTTCGCAAGCGGTGTGGGGGCAAGGCGGTGTTGCGGGAGGTAGCGAGTGAACGGGAAGATGGCCTTGCTTCAGCGCTGCGCTTTGCAGGGCCGCAGATCTGGATTGCTGCCGACGCTGCATCTTTGCAGGCACGTTGTCCCAACCAAACCCGTTCGACCTGCCTGGAATGAACGGATTTTATACCACACGGCTTAATTAAAGGCAGCTGTGTAGGAGAGGAGGTCATGTCGCGCCATCTCCTTCATGAAGGAAAGGCGGAGACAATTCGACCCCACGCTTCCTTTGCCGGAAGCACGGGGCCGTTGTGTCGTTCAGTGCAGGCCGGCGTCAGTCGATGCCGAGCGTCTTCTTGGTCTTCTCGTCATAGTTGAAGCCGCAATGGTCTTCTTCGCACACGGTGAGCGTATGGACATAGCGCAGCTTACCATTCTCGACGCGGAAGGTGTGGATGTCCGGGCGCTCGTTCATGCCCATGCGCAGCGCGACAGAAACGGCGCCGCGGGCCTCGTCCACCACATAGTTGCGCTGAGTCATCGGCACGCCGCTCGGCACGCCGACATTGCAGCTATCCTCCGGCGAGACTTCGCCCGGCGTGCTACTCTTGGCCGTGTAGATGCCACCCTCCAGCCGCGCGCAGGGCTGGCCCCAGGGCACTTGCACCTTGGGATCGTTGAACAGGTCGAGATAGGCATCGGCCGCGGCGATCAGGGTCTTGCGGCTGTCGCGCTGCCCTTCGGGGATCACGTCCCAATTCTCCGCCTTGGAATAATCGAGCGTGCGCTGGGCGTTGAACAGCCAGTCGCCCTTATCGGTGGCGAGCATGTCGATATTGTTCACGGTGCCGCCGCGCACAGTGAGCGTCACGCCCAGCACATAGGGGTGGGCGGGATCGGTGACGACCACCTCCGTGAAGGTCTGGCACTGCTGCGGATCGTAGATGGTGCGGTGAAAATCGATTTTGAGCGGCTTGGAGAGTACGCCAGTGGACATGGTTCCCAGGTCCATCTGCTCATTGTAGGTGACCCAGGTGCCCAGCGGCATGGGCGTGGGATCCCCCTTGGTCTGCGCTTCGATATAGGCGGCCGTGGCCTTTTCCAGATCCTCCTGAGTGCAGCCGCCGCCGAACTGGGCATAAGCGGGTGCCGCCGAGAGGAAAAGGCCGCTGGCGAGAACGGAGCCGAGGAGAGCCTTACGCATGGAATTCTTCCCTTTCAGTCGTCTGATCGTCGAGTCTGCGCGGCACGCCGGAGGCGGCCTGCGACATGACTCCGGCGCCTGTGCGGCGACTGCCCGGTTCATCGTCGGTCCCTTCCCCAACGGCCTCATTATGTTTTCAGCCTGTTATTGCCGCATCCTGTCCCTCCTGTCACGGGGGTAGAGTGGCTCATCGGCGAAACTCGGCGCCGACGCGGCGGGAAACGTGACAGGGGATACCGGTTTGTGGCAGAAGGTTGCAGGAGAAAATCAACCCGAGGATGTCACTGCCATGATCCGGACCAGATCGCTCAGACCCATTCGCGCCAGCCTTGCCGCTGCCGGCGCCGCCGCGCTCCTCGCCTGCGCGGGTGTAGCGCAGGCGGCGCTGCCGGTAGGCTCCACCGCTCCGGATTTCGAGACGCGTGGCGCGCTGGCCGGTAAGGTCTTCACGCTCAAGCTGTCGGACGCCCTCAAGAAGGGGCCGGTGGTGCTCTATTTCTTCCCCGCGGCCTTCACGCCAGGCTGCACGGCCGAGGCGCACGAGTTTGCCGAGGCGACGGCGGCGTTCGAGAAGGCGGGAGCGACCGTTATCGGCATGTCGGCCGATCCGGTGGACACGCTGGCGAAATTCTCGACCGAAGCGTGTCGCGACAAGTTCGCGGTGGCGTCGGCGGGTCCCAAGATCATTCAGGGCTATCAGGTCGCGCTCAAGACTAACAATCCGGCCTTCGACGGCAAGACCGACCGGACCAGCTATGTGATCGGTAAGACCGGCAAGATCATCTATGCTTACAGCGCGCTGGATTATAAGGATCATGTCAAGAACACGCTGGCGGCGGTTCAATCGCTGAAGTGAATCGCGGGATGGGGTGAGCCTTAGCTGAGCACTTGACCCTATCTGCCTACCCGCTGCCTCGCCTCCTGCCCGGGCGGGAGACAAGGCGGCGATCTGGTGTGGCTGGGACCTGGGCTCTGCCTGCGCGGAAGGCGATGTCGGCCCCCTCGATCCCGCGTCACTGCGCCGGCATCAGGGCTGCGTTCAGCGCTTCCAGCTTGTCGAGATTGGGCTCTGGCCCCGCCACGTTCACCGCTCCGAGCCGCATGACCTTGGGATCGGCGGCAGTGAAGGCCGGCCATGTGGGGAGGCTCTGTCCATTGGGATCGAGCGTGCGGGCAAAGTTCACCCAATAGGCCTGCATCTGCTGCGACAGGGCATGGTCCGCCTCCGTCCAGGGCGCGCGGCCGGGTCGCTCGTCGGGATTGGCGAAAACCAACGCCACTTCGCTGCCATGCCCGGAGCCGTCCGGATTTTGTGGGCCGGGTTTATCGAAATAATAAGCGAAAACTTTGCTTTTGCCTTGTGCAGTCTGGAGCTTCGCCCAGGTCCAGCCGGACCAGCCGAAGCTTGTGTCGCGCGCCAGATATTTGGCGGCACGCGTTGCCTCAGCATCGGTGGCGTGGGGATAAGCGGCGAGAATGGTGTCAGCATGAGCGCCATAATCCTTGCGCACCTGTGCCTCAAAGGCGGCGGGCGTGGTTGGCCGCGCGCCGAACGCGGCGTTCTCATCCGAGGTGTGGCCGAGCAGCAGGGCGGTGTCGTTGAAGCGGCCGGCCTCCCAGAGCGTGATCTGGTCTTCCGGCACCACGACGCCATCGATGGGCGGAGGGAAGCGCGGTGCGCCCGGCGCATCGGCTGCGGCCTCGATCCGGTCCGCGCTGAGTGCTCGCGCGGCCTGGAGATCGTCGAGGCCTAATCCCTTGAGAAAGGCCTGCCCAGTTGCTTCGGCGGCAGCCAGTGTCACGGGCCGTGCTTTGAAATTGGCGCCGCTCTGCGCGATGACACCGCGGAACAGTCCCTTGGCGAGGGGCGATGCGGCAAGTCGACTCACGGCGTCCGAGCCGGCGCTGTGGCCCATGATCGTCACCTTGTCCGGATCGCCGCCGAAGGCCCCGACATTGGCCTTCACCCATTGGAGGCCAGCAATCATGTCCAGCATGCCGTAATTGCCCGAGGCGCCGTCGCCCTCGCGGCTGAGGGCGGGCGTTGCCAAAAAGCCGAAGGGGCCGACACGATAAGAGACGCTGACGAACACCACGCCCTGCCGCGCGAAATTGGCGCCGTCATAGAGCGGAATACTACTCATGCCCGAGAAGTAGCCGCCGCCATAGATCCAGACGATGACCGGCAGCTTCTCGCCGGGCGCTTTGGCCGGCGTCCACACGTCCACGAACAGGCAGTCCTCGCTGAGTTCGCCTTCATAACCCATCTGGCGGGCGAGACCCGGCTCCTGCATGCAGGCCTTGCCGAAGCGATCGGCCTTGCGCACGTCGCTCCAGGGTACGGGTGGTTGCGGCGCCTTCCAGCGCAACGCGCCCACTGGCGGCGCGGCGAACGGAATTCCCTTGAAGGTGGAGAGACCGTCCGTGACCACGCCGGAAATGGTGCCGCCCGTCACTTGTGCGGTCGCGATTTGTCCATGCGCGGGCGCTACCGCCATCATCGCCAGGGTCGCCGCGATTGTGCCCAATGTCTGGCGCCGTGCCCGCATAGCTACTCTCCCTTTCCCTTTCGTCCGATGATTTAGGGGCGGTTTCGCCATCGCCGCAAGCGGGAAGCGGTTGCCCGGCCATGCCAAGTGCGGCAATCACAGGGGAGGCACAACGCGTGAGGAGAGACAGCATGGAGATCGCGGGCAAGACGGCATTCATCACCGGCGGCGCCAGCGGCATCGGCTTCGGCATTGCGCAGCGTCTCCTCGCCAATGGCGCGCGACTGGTGCTGGCCGACATCCGGCAAGACCATCTCGACGAGGCAAAGCAGTTCTTCGAGGAGCGGCAGGAAGGGCGCAACGTCCACACCATCCGGCTCGATGTCTCGGACCGCAAGCAGATGGAAGAGGCGGCCAAGGAATGCGAAGCGGTGATGGGCGGGCCTGACATCCTGGTCAACAATGCCGGCATCGACCCCTCTGGGCCTTTCGAACAGGCCACCTATCAGGATTGGGATTATGGCCTCGCCATCAATCTGATGGGCCCGATCAACGGCATCATGGCCTTTTCTCCAGGCATGCGCGCCCGCGGACGTGGCGGTCATATCGTCAACACCGCCTCGCTGGCGGGGCTCACGCCCATGCCGAGCTTCATGGCCATCTATGCCACGGCCAAGGCCGCAGTCATCACCCTTACCGAATCAATCCAGGACACGATGGCCAAGGATAATATCGGCGTCACGGTACTGATGCCGGGGCCGATCAAGAGCCGTATCCACGAGAGCGGCCAGAACCGCCCGGAGCGCTTCCGTGCGGGCAGTGGGTTCAGGGAGACGGAAGACCTGCTGGCCCAGCGTGTAGTGGCGGATAATTGGATGGAGCCGACGCAGGTAGGCGACATGATCGTCGACGCCATCCGCAACAACAGGCTCTATGTCTCGACGCATGGCAACTGGAAGACCAATGTCGAAGAGCGCTTCCGCGCACTCATTGCCTCCATGCCCGAGTCGGGGGGCGAGAACTTCAGTGAATCATTGCGAGTCGAAGGTGCCGACGACTGAAAGAGCGCTTCAGGCAGGCGCCGTTAACTGTAAATTGGGGCGGGGGCGTGCCAAAATGGAGCGCTCCGGAGGAGGCGTAGCGGGCTTGCGAGGAGTATCGTCAATCGGGTCTTCTACCGGGGTAGGATGCGGTTATTCCGTAATAAATTCTCTGTGATCCATCGCCCTGTGCTGACTTGCAGGTCGGTCCGTTCCCGTTCTTGCCAGCGGTGCTTTGGCAAATGGTCTTTTAATCAGACCTTCTCTGCGTTAAGCAAAGCGCACGGGTTAACATAAGTTATAAGTTTTACTGACGGGCGGCTTGCAAGGCAGCCTGCGGTGCTTTCCGCGGAGCCGGGTGGGGCGCTTAATGTGGGGAGTTTATCATGAAGAACACCATGCTTGTTACCGCGGCCGTTGCTGCCGCGTTGCTTGGCGGTTCAGCAGTCAATGCTGCCGTCACCATCAGCTTCGCTAACGGGTCGTCGACCCTGACAGCCGGCACCGTTGTCATCGAGGATTTCGATGGCGCGAGTGGCACCATCTACACGCCCGGCACGCCCGGCAGCGCGATCGGCACCAATGCCTTCGTGTACGACGCCAGCGTGAGCGGTGACGCCGCCCGTCCGGCCTATGGCTCGACCGGCAATTACGGCGTCGTGCTCGGCCGCCCGGAAGAGGGCAGCTACCAGATCGACTTCACGGCAACGAGCTTGTTCGCGTTCACCGTGGGTTCGCTCGACACTTACAACCACCTGACGCTCCTGTTCGATGATGGCAGCGACTGGACCTATGATGGCGGTCAGATCATCGATGCTGCGATCTTCCCGAGCGGCGATCAGGTGAGCGGCCTGACCAATGGCCAGGTGAGCTTCAAGGTCACGGGCGGCCCGTTGATCAAGGGCGCGATCTTCAAGTCGACGGACAACTCCTTCGAGTTCGACAACATCGCAGTTGCCGTTCCCGAGCCGGCGAGCTGGGCGATGATGCTTCTCGGCTTCGGTATCGTCGGCAGCGCAATGCGGACGGCGCGTCGTCGCACGGCGGTGCAGTTTTCCTGATCCCGCCTGATTGGGCTGGAACAGTCAGTACCTAGTTCTGAGGCCGCCGCGTCGCTCGACGGGGCGGCCTTTTTATGTGCGCACGCGCCAATGCGGCGTGAGCCCGTCCTCTCAGCGGTTCAAAGGCGGCTGAAGGCGAGGTTCTGGGTGCACCAGTTCCAGAAACGGTCGGACTTGATGTGGGTTTCGCGCGCCGATTCGGCGTAGGCGTGCTCGTCCTCATCGATGCGCACGGCCGGCCAGCTCGCCTGATGCTGGCCGATGGCATAGCGGAAGGTGGAGAAGAGGCGGTTCATCTCCTGCATCTTCTCCGGCTGCCGCAGGAGCGCATCGTCATGATCGATCAGGGGGCCGATCTCGCCGAGCTGCTCTGCGAACTTGCGACGCCAGTGGACGAGATCGAACTTGCGCTGGGCGTCGCGGCGGCGACTGATCGCAACGATCTGACGTTCGATGTCCGAGCAAGCGCGCAGGGCGCTATGCAAGGCAGGGTGAATTGCGATTTGCATCGGGCAGTCTCTCCGGGGGCGGCTATCCCCACAAAGGGTTACAAAAGAATGAATATATGCTTGGCTGTGCATCCACCAGGCACAACCCTCTCCGGTTTGGAGGGCTGAGGCGGGCGTGTGGGACGGGGAATGGGAGACGGGTCACGGCAGCCTGTCTCGTGCGGCAGGGCACCGGCGCCGGACGACCCTGGACCTGGCGCCCGATTGCGCCTTTCCCTGCCGCGCGGGTGCGCTATGATCCGGGTGCACTTGATCGGCCGGTGTTCTAGCCTAATATAACACCGGCAAGGAGACGATGATGGCCACAACCGCGCCGACCGAAACGATGACCGCCGATGCGCTGAACCTCACGCCCCCCGAGCCGGTGCCGCCGGTGGCGCCGGAGAAGGCGGCGGGTCTGGTGCCCATCGAGGAGGGCAAGAAGAGCAAGCTCGACGAGCGGGTCGAGAGCTTCGTCGCGGAACTGGCGGCGTTGGACGCCAATTCGCCCGAGTTCGGCCAGAAGGTGGACCAGATCACCAATATGGGCCGCAAGGAGATCGCAGAGGCGGCGGGGCATTCCAATCGCTTTCTGGATCGGCCGGTGCGCGCCATGGAGGCGGACGGCGGCGTGGGAACGGACCTTGCCGAGCTACGCCGTGTGGTGGAGGACCTCGACCCCGGCAAGAAGGGCAATCTGCTTGCGCCCAAAAAGCTCTTCGGCATCATTCCCTTCGGCGGCAAGCTGCGCATTTATTTCGACAGCTACAAGTCGAGCCAGACCCACATCAACTCCATCCTCGGCAGCCTCGCCTCGGGCAAGGACACGCTCATCAAGGACAATGCCGCCATCGATGTGGAGCGGCAGAACATGTGGGCGACCATGGGCCGGCTGGAGCAGATGATCCACATCGCCAAGACCATGGACGCGCGGCTGGAAGACAAGGCGCTGGAGCTGGATTCGACGGACCCGGCCAAGGCCAAGGCGATCCGTGAGACAGCCCTCTTCTATGTGCGCCAGCGCCACCAGGACCTGCTGACGCAGATGGCCGTGACGGTGCAGGGCTATCTGGCGCTCGATCTCGTCAAGAAGAACAATGTCGAGCTGGTGAAGGGCGTGGACCGCGCCTCGACCACCACGGTCGCGGCGCTGCGCACGGCCGTGACGGTGGCGCAGGCGCTCGTGGGGCAGAAGCTGGTGCTGGACCAGATCACCGCGCTCAATACGACGACCGCGAACATCATCGATTCCACGGGCAACATGCTCAAGACCCAGACCGCGCGCATCCACGAGCAGGCGGCCTCCAGCACTATCCCCATCGAGACGCTGCAGCGCGCTTTCCAGAACATCTACGACACGATGGACAATATCGACACATTCAAGCTCAAGGCGCTGGAGAGCATGAAGACCACGGTGAATACGCTCTCCAGCGAGGTGGAGAAGTCCAAGGGCTATATCGCGCGCGCACAGGGCCAGGCTCAGGCGCAGGCGTCCATTGCCGGACCGGCCGGCGCGTCCTCCCCGCTCAGCGCCATCGAGGACTGAAGGAGCGAGCCGCGCTTATGGCCAGCGAAGTCGACGAAGTGGTCGCCCGCGCAAATGAGCTGATCGCGCGCACGTCCGCACGCTATGGCGGCGGCGGCAGCAGTGCGCGTGGCCGAGCGCGCCGCGCGCAG
>DASRXY010000302.1:0-7898 GCA_035654035.1 Sphingobium sp.
GTCCGCGCCCGTTCCATCGTCGAACCGTGGACCATCAGCATCGCGGCGGGCCTCTTTTATTTCTACTCGGCGCGCGACGGGCTCATCCTCGCTTATGTGACGGCGATGATCGCGGCGCTCATCGCCTCGCTGGTGCCGATGTTCCGCCATTATGGCCTGCCGCGCGGCTGGTCGCCGCATCCCGTACGCATCTGGCGCATGGCCCGGCGCAACCTGCCGCTGGCCGCCGCCGACGCCATCGAATGGGGCACACGCCGGCTCGATCTCGCCATTCTCGGCCTGTTCGCCACGCCCGCCGTGGTCGGCGTCTATTATGTTGCGCAGCAGGTCGCCTCGCTGCCGCAGAAGCTCAAGACCAGCTTCGAGCCGATTCTGGGCCCCGTCATCACGCGCAACGTGGCAACGGGCAATCTGGGCGCCATTGCCCGGCAGGTGTCGCAAGTGGGCTTCTGGATCATCGCGGCGCAACTCGGAATCGCGCTGGCGCTCGGCATTCCGGGCGAGGCCGTGATGGGCCTGGTCGGGCCCACCTTCGTGGGCGGCACCGGCGCGCTCGCCGCTCTGCTCGCCGCCGAGGTGCTGGCGACCCCCGCCGTGGTCAGCGAGGCCGCGCTCGTCTATCTGGCGCGCCACTGGAACATGCTGCTCTCGCTGGCGACCATCGCGCTCCAGGCCGTGCTCACCGTCGCGCTGATCCTCGCCGGGCAGGCCATGGCGCTGCCGCCGCTCTACATCGCGGCGCTCCCCGCGGTCGCGCTGGCCTGCGCCATGGCGGTCGGCGCCATCGCCAAGGGCGTGCTGCTGCGGCGGCTGTGCGGCGCGCCCATCCGCATCTGGCGGGCGAGCCTGGTCATCGCCGGCCTCACGGGCGCCATCGTGGGCACGGCCTTCACCATGATGCCGCCGCGCTATGAATGGGCCGAGCTGGTGTTCGGCGTGCCCGCGTTGCTGCTCTGCTATTGCTATGTCGTCTGGACGCTCGGCTTCAGCGCCGAGGACCGGGCGCTGTTCCGCAAGGGCAAGCTGGGGCAGAGCCTCGGCAAGGAGTGCGAGGCGAAGCGCTGAAGCGGGCGCCTGCTCAGAAGGCGTAGGCCAGACCGAGGCCGGCAAACCACTGGTCGCGCTGACCGGCAATGCTGGTGGCCGGGCTTTCCGCCGCGCTGCCGAGCAGGCGCGCATACATGACGCCGCCGATCAGCGAAAGGCCGCTGGTCAGATCGCCAGTGAGCGAAAGATCGCCCCCCACGCCGGCCGAGACGCTCTTCCACCCGGCCCGCGCCCGGTAAACGGGCAGGCCGCTCGCCGCGCTCTGCGCCGCGTCCACGCCATAAGTGCGCTCGTTGTAGCGCTGGTCGGCATGGGTCGCCTGGGCGAAGACCAGCACCAGCGCCTTGCGGCTGAGCGGCGTCATATAGTTAACGGTCGGCATCAGCAGCCCGCCGCCATGGGCACCGGCCACGTCCCGCCTGTAACTGACCGTGACCGAGAGCTGGTCATAAGCGCTGGTGATGACGCCTGTGCGCGCGAGGCCGACATAGCCGCCCAGTTCCACCGCATAGCCCAGCCCGCCCAGCGCCTTGATACGCGGGTCCGCAACATCGCCGACGCGGGCGCGGTTGAACCCGACCGAAGCGACGGGGCCGAGTTGCACGTCCCAGCGCGCGCCGGGCTTCTCCGCCAGCAGATCGACACTGATCCGGTCGCCCAGATAGAAGAACTTGATCCCCCCGACCTGACCAATCGCGCCCGGCACGGGCATGATCCGCCGCTCGTCGGAGCCTTCATAGTCCGGCATGCTGGCAAGGCCGGCGCCCACGATCAGGAAATCGCCCGTGCTCTCGACAACAGCGGAAGGATCGCCTTGCGCCAGGGCCGGGGAGAGCGGGAGGGCGAGCAGGCAGACGGCGGGACAGAGAAGGGAACGCAAACAGGCTACTCCGGCTGGCTTCGACCATGTCAGAACGCGGCAGCGCAGCTTTGGCTTCGCCGCCCGTGGCGCGCCGCTCGTTAGCGGGCGTCCGCCGGCCCGGCAACCAGGGGACCGCGGATCAGCCGAAACGCAGCGCGCCCGCCGCGGCGAGCGCGAAACCGCACAGGAAGCTCACCACCGGCCAGACCCGCTGCATATGCGCGAGATTGCGCAGCCAAAAGTGGAAATAAACGTCCGAAAAGCCGACCACCACCAGCGCTTCGACGATCATGAGCCCGCCCAGAGCCTTCATGACGCAGGTCAACAGGTCCGAGGGAATCCAGGGATTGAGCAGATAGATGACGCCGCCGGTCAGCAGCTCGATGAGGCTGGCGGTAAGTTGCAGCGCGGGCGATTTCTCGAACTCTGCGATCAGCGTCTGCCATATGCCGGGCCGGCGCAGCGCGCCCACCGCCGCAAAGAGGACGAAAAGACCCAGCAGCAGCGCAGTCCAGCCGGTCTCATCGGTGATATTGGTGTCGAACATCTGCTTCTCCGGCTCGCTTGTTCTGGCCTCTCCCGCGCCGGGGCCGCCGGCGCATCGTCTTTCATGGCACAGCCGGGCGGTACCGCGCCAGCCCGGGCGAACGCATTTGCGGATCGGGCCGGCCACGATGCGGAAAGGGAGTACCGGTCAGCGCGCTCTCCCGCTGTGTCCGCCGCTCCCCTTCCGGCACTTCCATCGCTATGGCGGCGGTGCCACTCAGGGCCGCAGTTCGCCGCACGGATAGGGAGTTGTTAACCACGCCTTCCTACCCTCCACTCATGGCACGCAAGACTCGCTCCGCTCTGATCTCTCCGCGCGCGGACCATCGCGTCACGCTGGCATTGCAGCTTGCCGACGGCTCGCAATTGAACGTGGAGGCAAGCGTGCGCGCCATGCGCTTCATTGGCCGCTACAGCCGTGTTTCGGCCTTCGGGCCGCTCGGCACGCGCCTGCGGGCACAGCTCGCCGATCGCCTTTGAGCCCTTCCACTGGCCGGGAAACCGGTCGGCTTGGGATTATGCGCGTACCGGGTTATGGCGCGCAGCAATGACCGACTCCGCGCCTTCCCCCACCTGCCGCGTCCCCGCCGATCCCGGCACGAGCCGCTTCGCCTTCGCCGTGCATGCAACGGACGGCAAGGCGCGCGCCGGCACCATCGCCATGATGCGCGGCACCGTCCGCACGCCCGCTTTCATGCCGGTCGGCACCGCCGCCACCGTGAAGGCAATGCGCCCGGCAGAAGTGCGCGCCAGCGGAGCGGACATCATCCTGGGCAATACCTATCACCTCATGCTGCGCCCCGGCGCCGAACGTGTGGCGGCGCTGGGCGGGCTCCACGCGCTCTCCGGCTGGGAGCGGCCGATCCTCACCGACAGCGGCGGCTATCAGGTGATGAGCCTCTCCAAGCTCGCCAAAGTGACGGAAGAGGGCGTGCGCTTCGCCAGCCATCTGGACGGATCGCGCCACATGCTCACGCCCGAGCGCTCAATGGAAATCCAGCGCCTGCTCGGCAGCGACATCGTCATGGCCTTCGACGAGCTGGTGCCGACCACTACCACACGCGACGCGCAGGCCCGCGCGATGGAGCGCTCGATGCGCTGGGCGGCCCGCTCGCGCGCGGGCTTCGACAGCGGCGGCGACCATGCCGCGCGCGCCGCTTTGTTCGGTATCCAGCAGGGCGCGCTCGACCCCGATCTGCGCCGCCAGAGCGCGCAGGCACTGGTGGAAATCGGCTTCGACGGACATGCCGTGGGCGGTCTGGCGGTCGGTGAAGGGCAGGAAGCGATGTTCGCCTGCCTGGACCATTGCGTCGACCCGCTGCCCGCCGACAAGCCGCGCTATCTGATGGGCGTAGGCAAGCCGGACGATATCGTCGGCGCGGTGGAGCGCGGCATCGACATGTTCGATTGCGTGCTGCCGACGCGCTCAGGCCGCAACGGTCAGGCCTTCACATGGGCGGGCCCGCTCAACATCCGCAACGCCCGCTTCGCGGAGGACCGTGCGCCGCTGGACCCGCGCTGCGATTGCCCGGTCTGTCATGATTTCTCCCGCGCCTATCTGCACCATCTGGTGAAGGCCGGCGAAATGCTGGGCGCCATGCTGATGACGCAGCATAACCTGCATTTCTACCAGGCGTTGATGGCAGGGCTACGCGATGCCATCACTGGCGGGCGGCTCACGGCTTTCGCCGACGCGTTCCGGGCCGATTACGCCTCCAGAGCATTCTGACCGTCCCGCCGGAGGGCCATGGCGGCGCGTGCGCGACCGCTCTTCTTCTCGTCTTGTCGTTGGCCCGGCAATTTTTTTGCCACCCATGTCACGATGGCTGGGGCCTGCCTCGTCATGTCCATGCAACCCGAGAAGGACCCATGATATGACTGCCAAGCTCGATCCCTATGCCGCCGCACCTACTATGATGAAGGCGTTCATGACGCTCTCCAACAGCGTCAATGCCGCGCTGGAGCCCAGCCTGACCGAGCTGGTGAAGATCCGCGCCTCGCAGATCAACCAGTGCGCCAATTGCCTCAACATGCACACGCTCGATGCCCGCGCGCAGGGTGAGAGCGAACAGCGCCTCCACCTGCTCGCTGCCTGGCGCGAGGCACCTTGCTTTACCGACCGCGAGCGCGCGGCACTGGCATGGACCGAGGCACTGACGCAGCTTTCGCAGGGACATCCTGCGGAAAGCGCCTATGATGCCATCGCCCAGCAGTTCACGCCGGAGGAGCAAGTGGCGCTGACCACACTCATCAATGTCATCAATGGCTGGAACCGGCTGGCGGTGGGCTTCGGCTTGTGGATCGAGCATGTGCCGGCGCGGCGGGCCGCGTGAGCGCAAGCACCATATTGGCCGACGCTGATGCAACGGCTCAGTTCGACGCGATGCGGCCGGCGCTCCTGCGTCTCGCCTATCGGATGCTGGGCTCGCTCGCCGATGCCGAGGACGTGGCGCAGGAGGCCTTCATCCGCTGGATGGGGGCCGACCGCGCCGCGGTGCGCGTGCCCGAGGCCTTTCTACGCCGAACGGTGACGCGGCTCTGTCTCGACCAGATGAAATCCGCCCGTGTCCGTCGCGAAACCTATGTTGGGCCATGGCTGCCCGAGCCGCTGATCGAGGAAGAGCCGGAGGATGCGGACATCACTCTGCCGCTGATGCTGGCGCTGGAGCGGCTCTCCCCGCTGGAACGGGCCGCGTTCCTGCTGCATGACGTGTTCGGGCAGGATTTCAGCGAAATCGCGCGCACGCTAGGGCGGGATGCGACGGCCTGTCGCCAGCTCGCCAGCCGGGCCCGCAGCCATGTCCGCGAGGCACGGCCCCGCTTCCAGGTGGACCGGAAGCGCGGGCTTGCCCTCGCCGAAGCCTTCTACGAAGCCTCGCGCAGCGGCGACATGGCCGCGCTAGGCGCCATGCTCGCGCAGGATGTGAGCCTGCATGCCGATGGCGGCGGCAAGCGCAACGCCGCGCCGCGGGCCATTCTCGGCCGCGATCATGTAATGAAGGTGCAACGCGCCTTGGCGGTGCTGTTCCGCCGCCATCACTCGGCGTTGGTGCGCACCGTGTTCATCAACGGCCTGCCCGGCTTCGTCACGCTGGAGGCAGATGGGGAATATCAGACCACCGCCTTTGACATCGAAGCGGGTGAAATCCGCGCCATCTACATCGTGCGCAACCCCGAAAAGCTGCGGCACCTGCATTAGGTTCGGAACCAGATTCCCGCTTTCGCGGGAATGACGACGGGGTGGCGGCTGAAGCCGATCCTACGCCATGCCACTGCTTTGCGCACTCCCGCATTGTCGCTAGGACAGGCGCGCAACTGAGGTGAGAGATGGCCAGCGAGACCCCGAACATGACCGCCGCGATCGCGCGTGCCCGCGCGCATTCGCCTTTTCTCGCCCGCCAGATGGACGTGTTCCCCGCGCTGACCGAACAGCTCGCGCGCGGCGAGACCGAGCTGGCGTGGGACGCGGCCCTGACGCTGGCCCCGGACGCCCCCATAGAGACGCAATTGCGCAAACGACGCAGCGCGGCGGCGCTGGTTGCGGCCATTGCCGACCTCTCCGGCGCGTGGGATTTCGACACGATCACGCGCCGTCTCTCCGACCTCGCCGATACGAGCGTGGAGGCCGCGCTCACCGCCGCTTTCGCCGAGCGCTATCCCGGCGAGCAACCGCGCGGCATCGCGGCCATCGCCCTTGGCAAGCATGGCAGCCGCGAGCTCAACTACAGCTCCGACATCGACCCGATCCTGCTTTACGACCCGCAGACCATCCCGCATCGCGAGCGCGAGGAGCCGGAGGAAGCGGCCCTGAGGCTGGCCAAGCGGCTGGTGGCGCTGCTCTCCGAGCGGACGGCGGACGGCTATGTCTTTCGCGTCGACCTGCGGCTGCGGCCCACGCCGGAAGCCACGCCGATCATCCTGCCGATCGGCGCGGCAATCAGCTATTATGAGAGCGCGGCGGTCGGCTGGGAGCAGGCGGCCTTCATCCGCGCGCGTCCCTGCGCCGGCGACATCGCACTGGGCCGGGAGTTCCTCACGGCCATTCGCCCCTTCATCTGGCGGCGCAGCCTCGATTTCGGCGCGATCCGCGCCATCAGCGACATCTCGCGCCGCATCCGTCAGCATTATGAGAGCGGCCAGCGCTTCGGTCCCGGCTACGATCTCAAGCGCGGGCGCGGCGGCATCCGCGAAGTGGAGTTTTATGCGCAGGCACTCCAGCTCATCCATGGCGGACGCGATCCGGCGCTGCGGTGCGGGGCCACGCGGGAGGCACTTGCCTGCCTGTGCGCGGCGGGGCTCATCCCGAGCGACGTCGCGGCGCGGCTGGACGAGGCCTATGTCATGCTGCGCGCGATCGAGCACCGCCTCCAGATGGTGGACGACCGGCAGACCCATGCGCTGCCCGCTGGCGCCGAGGCGTTCGACAATGTCGCGCGGCTGCACGGATTGGCGGACGGTGCCGCGCTGATGGCGCTGCTTGCGCCGCATGTCGAGGCCGTGGGCGAGCGGTTCGACGAGCTGGTCGGCGACGAGGAGGAGTGCGCCGAGCGCGTGCCCGCCGGGGGCGAAGCGCTGGCCGAGTGGCTGGCTGCGCTGGACTTGCCCGAGACCGAGCCTTTCATTGCCCGCCTCACTCATTGGCGCGACGGCAGTCTGCGCGCGCTCAAGAGCGCGCCGGCGCGCGAGGCTCTGGAAGAGCTGCTGCCGCGCCTGCTGCGCCAGATCGCACGCGCCCCGGCACCCGTGATGGCGCTCAACCGGCTGGACGACGTGATCGCCGGCCTGCCCAGCGCGGTCAATCTGCTGCGGCTGCTGGTGGCGCGGCCGGGCCTCGCCGAGACGCTGGTGCTCATTCTCTCGCACGCGCCCACGCTGGCGGCCTCTCTGGCCCGCCATCCCGCCTTGTTCGACGGCCTCATCGACGCCAGCGCGCTCGACCTGCCGCCGGACGTGCCGGCGCTGATCGCCGACATGCGCCGGCGCGACACCAGCCTCGATTTCCAGCAGATGCTCGACCATGTGCGCCATATCGTTGGCGAACGGCGCTTTGCGCTGGGCGTGCAGCTCATCCAGGGCGAAACCGATCCGCTGGAGGTCGGCAAGGGCTATGCCCGCGTGGCCGAAGCCGCGCTCGACGTGCTGGCCGAGGCCGCCATTGCGGAGTTCGAGAGCGCGCACGGCCGGGTGCCGGGCGGCGACCTCGTCATTCTGGCGCTAGGCCGGTTCGGCGGCGGATTGCTCACTCACGCCTCCGACCTTGATCTCATCTTCCTCTTTACCGGCGATTTCGCGGCGGAATCGGATGGGCCCAAGCCACTCGGCGCCACGCTCTACTTCAACCGGCTGGCTACGCGCGTCATCAATGCCCTTTCCGCGCAGACCGCGGCCGGCGCCCTCTATGAGGTGGATACACGCCTGCGTCCGTCCGGCACGCAGGGGCCGC
>DASRXY010000303.1:0-2379 GCA_035654035.1 Sphingobium sp.
CGACTCCGCGACCGCCGGCACCTCGGGCAGGTAAACCGAACGGGCCGCGCTCGTCACGGCAATGGCTTTCAGCCGGCCGGACTTGATGAGCGGCAGCGCGCCCGCCATACCGAGAAAGCCCAGCGTCACCGCGCCCGAGGACACGTCGATCAGCCCTTGCGAGGCATTCTTGTAGGGCAGGTGCTTGATGCGCGTGCCGGCCATGGCGTTCAGCAGTGCGCCGCTGATGTGCGACAAGGTACCGTTGCCCGCAGAGGAATAGCTCAGCGCATCGCCGTGCCTCTTGGCTTGCGCCACCACGTCCTGGATGGAGCGATAGGGGGAGTCGGGAGCGACCACCACCGCCAGCGTGGAACTGCCGAACGACGCCACGGGCGCGAAGTCATTCTGCGCATCGAAGGGCAGGTTCTTGTAGATCCAGGGCAGGACGTAGTGGTTCGCCGAGATGATCAGGATGGTGGATCCGTCGGGGGGAGCTTTCGCCACGAAGTCGGTGCCGATCACGCCGCCGGCGCCGGGCTTGTTCTCGACCACCACCGGCGTCCTGCGGCTGGTCTCGACTTCCCTGGCCATGTATCTGCCCGTCACGTCCGCGCCGGTGCCCACGGAGCCCGGGACAATGAATCGTATGACGGAAGGCGCCGGCGCCGCGCGGGGGGAAGCGGACGCCGCGCCCGCCAGCAACAGCAGGGGAGCTTTCAGGAGGGTGCGTCTGGTGGTCATGGTGTTCTCCTCCGACCTCGACGTGGAACGGTTCATTGCCGACTTCCTGTGGGGCCTATTGAAGACCAGTTCTCAACGCCTGCAAACCATGTGCGCCGGTTTGTTCCGTGCATCGGGGATGCCGCGCGCCGCGCCCTCCGGCTTCCGAGGTACGGGACGATGGCGGCGCAGGCTTGACGCGGGCGCGAGCCGGCATGAACGATCGGCGTTTTCAAGGGAGGAAAGCCCAATGACCGACGCACTGCAAAGACTGATCGACAGGGAGCAGATACGCGACGTCATGCTGCGCTATGCGCGCGGCGTCGACCGCAGGGGTGGCGGCCCATCTGCTGCGGCAGGGGCCCGCGTGGCCATGCTGGACATGGCGCCGGTGCAAGCGCCTGCGGGCGCGCGCGCCTGGCGGGTCGACCTCGCCTCGCTGCCGGCGGTGCGGCTGGCCATGCAGGAAGCCGCCGGGGTCTACGGCCGGTTCGACGGGCTGGTCAACGTGGCCGGCGGCTTCATGTCGGAGACGCTCGCGCAAGGCGCGGACCTCTCCGCCTGGCAGCGCATGTTCACCCTGAACGTCGTGACCTGCGTCGCGGCGTGCAAGGCCGCGCTGCCCTTTCTGCGCGAGGGCGGCCGCATCGTCAACATTGGCGCGGCCGGCGCGCAGCGCGGAAGCGCCGGCACCGGGCCCTACGCCGCGGCGAAGGCCGGCGTGGCCCGGTTCACCGAGTCGCTGGCCGACGAGCTGAAAGACCGCCGCATCACGGCGAATGCGGTGTTGCCCGGCGTCATCGATACGCCGCGCAATCGCGCGGACATGCCCGATGCCGATTTCGATGCCTGGGCCACGCCGGACGAAGTGGCGCGCACGGTCGGGTTCCTGTTGTCGGAGGATGCCGGCAACATCAGCGGCGCGCTGGTGCCGGTGGCGGCGCGCCTGTAGCCGGCCCATGTTCCGTGCATTGGCGCGCGTCGCTGCAGGCCGGGACGCAGCGCGGCCATGACGCCATTGCGCGGGCCGCGGACACCGGCTTCCGTAGTACGGATCAAGTCGCTGACGGTCGCCGAAAACCTGGAAATCGCCGGCGCCGGGAAAGTCGAGCTGGACCAGATCTACGGGCTGTTTCCCGAACTGACGCCGCTGCGCGGCAGGTATGCCGGCAAACTGTCCGGCGGCGAGCGCCAGATGGTCGCGATCGGCCGTGCGCTGGCCCTGCGTCCGCGGCTGCTGCTGCTCGACGAGCCCAGCGAAGGACTGGCCCCGATCATCGTCCTGCGGGTCGCCCAGGCCATCAAGACCCTGCGCGAAGCCGGCATGTCCACCTTGCTGGCCGAGCAAAACGTCAAATTCACCAATCTCATCTGCGAACGCTGGTTCGCCATCGACAAGGGCGCAATATCGCCGCAGGCGCAGTCGGCGCAGTCTGCGTAAGCGGCGATTGCAGGCCGGCAAACCAGGAAAGGGGCTGGCAAAGGCGGATGACTTTCGGGTGGCTGCTCCGGTAAATCGGTATTACGTGTAATGTGTATTATGTAAAGTTAAGTATGCCCACGCACCCTGGCGGCTGCCACGTGTGAGACAAGGCAATGATGCCCTAACCCACAACCTAACGACCTTTCCCGTCCTAACCGCGCACCTGACTGCGCGATCACGTTTCAGGCCGGGCG
>DASRXY010000304.1:0-2621 GCA_035654035.1 Sphingobium sp.
GGCCGCTGGTGAAGAGCACATAGACGCACAGCACGCTCGTCCAGTGCCACAGCCGCGTGGAGAGCCGGTGGCGGCGTACCCGGTCCGGCACCGGCGCGGGTGGGGCTTCGGCCGACGGATCGGGCGTAGGCTGCAATGAGGGCGGGTCGGCCGCCATGCGCTTCCTCTCCTTCCTGATGACTCTGTCCACTGGCGTTACACCCGCGAGGGCGATGGCGCCAACCCCCCTAGGCGCGCATTTGATGGGACGCGGGCTTGCGGGCATTGTCGGTGAGGAATGAGACGAAGAAGGAAGGGCGTGGTCCGATCGACGCCTTCGGCTCGGCCGGCCCGGGGCGCGTACGTGTGGTCGCGCGGGCTGCGCCTGACGTCAGGAATAGGCCCTGATGAAGAAGACCAGCGTCGTGCCGCCCGTCACCAGCAGCGTCCACGCGCGCACCGCGCCAGCGGGAAGTTTCTTGCCGAGATTCGCGCCCAGCCAGCCGCCGATGATCGCGCCCACGAGCATCGGCACGCCTTCCGCCCAGCGCACCATGGCGAAGGCAGTGAAGACGATGGCGGCGGCGAGATTGGCAGCGGCGAGCATCATCGTGCGGATGGCGAACACGCCGCGCGGATCGATATTGGCAAGCAGGCCGTAGGTGGCCGTGGTCATCAGCCCCACGCCGCCGCCGAAATAGCCGCCATAAATGCCGAGCACGCCCTGCGCGCCCATCAGCGTGCGCGTGCCGATGGAGACGCGCGCATGCAGCCAGGCCGTCGCGCGCTTGCCGAAGGCCATGACCAGGAAGGCGAGCAGCAGCAGCCAGGGGATCAGGATGTCGAACATCTCGCTCGGCGTGAGCACCAGCAGGAGGCTGCCGATGAGGCCGGCGAGGAATGTGATGAGCGCCAGAATGCGCCAGTCCACGCCGCCGACCGGGCCCAACTCGTCGCGGAAGGTCCAGGCGCTCGCGGCCGCGCCGGGCAGCAGCGCGACATTGGACGTCGAGTTGGCGAGATTGGCGGGCAGGCCAAGCGCGATGAGCGCCGGCAGCGTCGCGAACGTGCCACCGCCGGCCAGCGCGTTCATAGCCCCTCCCAGCACACCCGCGAGGAGCGCCAGCAGCGCCGAGGACAGCAGCGGATCGATCATCGCGGCGTTCCGTAGCCTTCGCCCCGCGTGCCGTCCAGCGTGGCGACGACATGGGTGGGGGCGGGACTATCGACGGGAGCGTCGTGTTTCCCTCGTCATCCCAGCTTTCGCCGGGATGACGCGGGATGGCGATGTTGACGGGTGGAACGACGAAGGAATGGAAGCGGGAATGGAGGCTGTGCGACACCGGACGTGGGGACGCTCCTCGACAAGTGTCACCCGAACGCATCACCTAAGCGCAAGAAAAAATTCATTCATTGAACAGACAGGTACCCATTCCATATAGGGCCTGCCGCCCAAGCATGGGCAGCTCACAATGGAAGATGTCATTTCCGATGAAAATCGGGAGTGTGGCCGCGTATTTCGCAAGAGAAATGCCAGGGCCAATCTTCCAGAGAAGAAACCATGCCTCTCCACAACAGGGGAGGCGTGCAATAAAATCATATGAGGACCTTTATGAAGACTGTGATTTTCGCAGCGACGGCTGCCGCCTCCATCGCTCTGGCCGCTCCGGCTTTTGCGCAGGACAGCAATTTCTCCGGTTTCCACGCCGAAGCTCTGGCCGGCTATGACGCCGTCAAGACCAACAGCAACGGCCTCGGCACGCCGGACGGCCTGCTTTATGGCCTGGGTCTGGGCTATGACCTGCAGGCCGGCGGTATCGTGTTCGGCGTCGAAGGCGAAATCGCGGATTCGACCGCCTCGCGCGGCGCGGTCGATGCAGCGCGCGACCTGTATGCCGGTGCCCGTGTCGGCGTGCCGGTCGGCCCGCAGATGCTCGCTTATGCCAAGGCCGGCTATGCCAATGGCCGCGTCAACACGCCCACCTTCCGTCGCAATGGCGACGGCTTCCGCGTCGGTGGCGGCCTTGAGTACAAGCTCGGCGGCAATCTCTTCCTGAAGGCCGAGTATCGCTACACCAACTATGAGCAGGACGTGGAGCGCCATCAGGTCGTCGGCGGCCTGGGCGTGCGCTTCTAAGCGCTCGTTCCCTCGGGAAAATGGAAGGGCGGCTCCGTGCTGGGGCCGCCCTTTTCCATGGGCGCCACAGCCTTTGCCCCTTTTTGATTGAGCCAATCCAGTGCTCCTGCGCGGGCAGAAGCCAGGGTGGCTGCGGCGTTTCGGCTGGGCTCCTGCCTGCGCGGGAGCACGGATCTTTCTTGCTCGAAAAGACTCTAGAACGGGCTCAGCAGGGCTGGACCGGACACGGTACCCGCCCGCGCTCCCACCCGGATGCCCAACGACAATATCCGATGGGCGGCCGGCTGGGACAGGCCGGTGCGGCTTCCACGGAAATGCGTCACCCCTGGGGCGCCGCGCGTGGATCAAGCGGGGGTGGGTCGTCCCAGGATCATGTCGGCGGCCTTCTCGGCGATCATGATGACGGGCGCGTTGGTGTTGCCCCGGATGATATTGGGCATGACCGAGGCGTCGGCGACGCGCAGGCCCGCGATGCCGCGCAGGCGGAGCTGGGCGTCCACCACGG
>DASRXY010000305.1:0-1935 GCA_035654035.1 Sphingobium sp.
CTTCGGACGCTATTCATTTATCGGCCTGCCCGCGCGGACCTTCATCCGTGCCCGTGGCAGGAACGTGGAGGTGGTCACCGACGACCAGGTCGTCGAACGCCACGAAGGCGATCCGCTCGCCTTCATCGCCGATTACCAGAAGCGCTTCAAGGTCGCGCTGCGCCCCGGCATGCCGCGCTTCGTGGGCGGGCTGGCGGGCTACTTCGGGCATGACATGGTGCGCCACATCGAGCCGCGGCTGGGGCCGTGCACCAAGCCCGACCCGGCCGGCATGGGCGACCCGGTGCCCGACCTGCTGCTGCTCCTGATCGACGAACTGGCCATCATCGACAACCTGAGCGGCCGGCTCTACCTCATGGTCTATGCCGACCCGACCCAGCGCGAGGCCTATGCCCGCGCGCGTACCCGCCTGCTCGACCTGCGGACCCAGCTGCGCCGGCCGGTGGAGATTCCCTACAGCCAGGCCAGCATGGTGACCGAGACGCGGCGCGATTTCCAGAAGCAGGACTACCTGGCCGCGGTGCGCAAGGCCAAGGAATACATCGCCGCCGGAGACCTGATGCAGGTGCAGGTGGGACAGGTCATCGCCAAGCCTTTCCGAGATTCGCCGCTGTCGCTGTACCGGGCGCTGCGCTCGCTCAATCCGTCGCCGTACATGTACTTCTGGAACTTCGGCGATTTCCACGTCGTCGGTTCCTCGCCCGAGATCCTGGTGCGGCAGGAGGCGGTGGTCGAGCAGGGGCAGCCGCGCAGCCGGGTGACCATCCGGCCGCTGGCCGGTACCCGCCCGCGCGGCGGCACGCCGGAAGAGGACGTGGCGCTGGCGGAGGAACTGCGCGCCGATCCCAAGGAGATTGCCGAGCACGTCATGCTGATCGACCTGGCCCGCAACGACGTCGGCCGCGTCGCCCAGACCGGCACGGTCGAAGTCACCGACACCATGACCATAGAGCGCTACTCCCACGTCATGCACCTGGTGTCCAACGTCAGCGGCACCCTGAACGAAGGCATGAGCAACATGGACGTCCTGCGCGCCACCTTCCCCGCCGGCACGCTTACCGGCGCCCCCAAGGTGCGCGCCATGGAGCTCATCGATGAACTCGAGCCCGTGCGCCGCGGCGTATACGGCGGCGCCGCCGGCTACTTGAGCTACAGCGGCGAAATGGACGTCGCCATCGCCATCCGCACCGGCATCGTCAAGAACGGCATGCTCTACGTCCAGGCCGCCGCCGGCATCGTCGCCGACTCGGACCCCGAGAAAGAATGGCAGGAAACCGAAGCCAAAGCCCGCGCCGTCCTGCGCGCCGCCGAGAAAGTGCAGTTCGGCCTGGATGAGCCTATGTGACTCCAGCGTGGGGGGCGAGCCCCCCACGCCGACTCAAAGCCTCAGATAGGGGCGCCTGAAACGGTCAAAGCACCGCCTGCTCATGCAGGAACCGCCCCTCGAACGCCCGCTCGATAATTCTCCCATACGCCCCGGCCACATCGGCAACGGGAAAAGCACTGGCCAGCCGCGTCACCTGCAGAGCGTCCTCCAACAGCGCGGGCAACTGCTGCCGCTCAATACCGAACTCAGCCAATGTAGGCGGAATACCCAGCTGCGCCACAATGTCGCGAACCAGCATGGGCAGCTTCCCCACCGCCGCATCCTCATCCCCATCATCGATGCCGAACATGCGCGCCACATCCAGCATCTCGGCCCGGCGCACAGACGCCAGCTCATCCAGCACATACGGCAGCATCACCGCATTCGTACTGCCATGCGACTTATGCGTCAGGCCCGCCACCGCGTACGCAATTCCATGCACCGCATTCAACCCCGAACTGCCATACGAAAGCGCCGCATAGTGGCTCGCGTACGCCATCCCTATCCTCGCCTCCTGATCGCTGCCGTCCTGATAAGCGCGCAGCAGATAACGCGCACAGAGACTGATC
>DASRXY010000306.1:0-7307 GCA_035654035.1 Sphingobium sp.
TGCGCGTGGCCCGCGCCCGCGTGAGCGGCGCCATGACAACGCGATTGGGCAAGTGCAGGGCGCCCGCCTGCAGGGGTTCGAACAGCGAATCGGCCATAGGTCTCTACTCCCATTTCAAAATGCAACTTATCGAGCCGATGAGCTAGGAAGCAGGCTACGACCTTGCAATGGCGCGCCGCGCGCTCTGCCGGCAAGCAATTCTTGCGCGCACCCTCGCGTGGCTTTCGCGTTCCCTCGCGCCGCCGGTCGCGCTAGAGTGGGCGCATGAACGCACAGGCCACCCCCGAGACGGGCATGCACCCCGACGAAACGCTGGACGATCTGCGCGCGCGCCTGGCGCCGCTCGTCGCCGCCAATGCCGGTTTCGACGGCTGGTCCCCGCGCGCCGTGGCGATGGCAGCGGACCAGGCCGGCGTGGACGGCGACATTGCCGCGCTCGCCTTCCAGGGCGGCGCCATGACGATGATCGCCGCCTGGTTCGCGAGCGTGGACGCCGCCATGCTGGAGCGCTTCCCGCCCGACGTATTGGCCGCCATGAAGATCCGCGCGCGGATCACGGCACTGGTCGAGGCCCGGCTGACGCTGCTCGCGCCACATCGCGAGGCGCTGCGCCGCGCCCAAGCCGTGCTTGCCATGCCCCATCATATGGCCGAAGCCACGCGGCTGGGCTGGCACGCGGCCGATGTCATGTGGCGCGCGGCGGGCGATACGGCGGTGGATTATAATCACTACACCAAGCGCGCGACGCTGGGCGCCGTCTATGCGGCGACGCTGCTCACGTTCGTCAGCGACGAGAGCGAGAATTTCGCCGAGACGCGCGCGTTCCTGGCCCGCCGGATCGAGGACATCATGCGTTTCGAGAAGGCCAAGGCGCGTCTGCGCGGTCGCGCGGAGCTGCATTTTTCCCCTGCCCGTTTCCTGGGGCGCCTGCGCTACAGGGCCAGCCGGCGATAACAGCCTTCACACGTTCCACGCTTGCCCCCGTGCGCTGATATTGATAATCGCTCGCAGAAGCATCGTCGGAAAGTCCCTCATCTTGCGCCTGACTGCCCTTGCCCGGAACCTTCCGGCCTATGTTGACCGTGTCGACTGGTCCGCGATCCCCGAAACGGACGGACGCCGCCTGCGCGAGCTGGGCCTGTGCGAGGGCGTGGCCATCGAGCTGCTCTACCGGGGCGGCTTCACCGGGCGCGGCGCCTATGCCTGCCGCGTGGGCCGCATGATCGTGGCCATGCGCGCGCTCCATGCCGCCGCCATCGATGTGCGCACCGAGGCGCAGGCGCCGGGCCTGGCGAACGACGCATCATGAACGCCAACCCGATGAACGACGCGCTCGCCGGCGCGCCCACTATCGCCGTCGTCGGCAATCCCAATGCCGGCAAGAGCGCCCTGTTCAACGCCCTGACCGGTGCCCGCCAGAAAGTGGGCAACTATCCGGGCGTGACAGTGGAGCGCAAGCTCGGCCGGTTGGGCCTACCGGACGGGCGCTCAGCCCATCTCATCGATCTGCCGGGCACCTACAGCCTCGATGCCAAGAGCCCGGACGAGGAAGTCACGCGCAAGGTCGTGCTCGGCACCCAGCAGGGCGAGAAGCGGCCGGACCTCATCGTCATCGTGGTCGATGCCGCTAATCTCGATAATCATCTGCGCTTCACGCTGGAACTGCTGGCGCTCGGCCTGCCCAGCGTGATCGCGCTCAACATGGTCGATCTCGCCGCGCGCGACGGGCTGGAGCTGGACGCCGCGCGCCTGGCCGAGGCGCTGGGCGTGCCCGTCATCCCTACCGTGGCGGTGCGCCGCCGCGGTCTCGACGCGCTCAAGGCGGCAATGGCGGCTGCGCTTCCCGCGCGCGGCACGCCGGCCCCGGCGCCTGTCGATCCGGGGGCGCCGGACGAAGGCCGCCTGCGCCGCGAGGCCCAGCGCATCGCCCGCAATGCCATCGTCGCCGAGACGCCCGGCCGCCGCTTGACCGGCACCATCGACCGGGCCGTGCTCCATCCGGTGCTTGGCCCCATCATCCTGCTGGCGCTGCTCTTCGTGATCTTCCAGGCCGTGTTCAGCTGGTCCGAGGCGCCGATCGCGATGATCGAGGAGAGCTTCGTCGCGCTGGAAGAGGTGGTGCGCGGCGTCCTGCCGGACACTCTCCTGCGCAGCCTGATCGTGGACGGCATCATCGCAGGCGTGGGCTCCGTGGTGGTGTTCCTGCCGCAGATTCTCATTCTCTTCTTCTTCATCCTGATGCTGGAGGCGACCGGCTACATGACTCGCGCCGCCTTCCTGATGGATGGGCTGATGGCGCGTGCGGGGCTCTCCGGCCGGGCCTTCATCCCCCTGCTCTCCAGCTTCGCTTGCGCCGTGCCCGGCATCATGGCGACGCGCACCATCGCGGACCCGAAGGACCGGCTCACCACCATCCTCATCGCGCCGCTCATGACCTGCTCGGCGCGCCTGCCGGTCTATACGCTCATCATCGCCGCCTTCATTCCCAACCGCACGGTGGGCGGCGGCGTCGGTCTGCAAGGGTTGGTGCTTTTCGGCCTTTATGTGGCCGGAATCGTCGGCGCGCTGATCGTCGCCACGGTGCTGCGGCGCAGCGTCACGCGTGGCCATGGCGGCAGCTTCCTCATGGAATTGCCCAAATATCAGCTCCCGCTGCTGCGCGACGTGATCCTCGGCCTGTGGCAGCGCGCGGTGATCTTCCTCAAGCGCGCGGGCACGATCATCTTCGTGACCACCGTGCTCTTGTGGCTGCTGCTCTCCTTTCCCAAGCCGCCGACGGGCAGCGACCTGAGCGCGGTGAATTATAGCGCAGCCGGCCGCATCGCCTCCGTGCTGGAGCCGGCGCTGCGGCCCATCGGCTTCAATCACGAGATCGCGCTGGCGCTCATCCCCGCCATGGCGGCGCGCGAGGTGGCCGTCTCCGCTCTCGCCACCGCCAACGCCATCGACAATGGCGACGATGAGGAAGCCACCGCTCGCTCGCTGAGCGAACGGCTGCAGGGCCGCTGGTCGCTGCCGACGGCGCTCGCCTTCCTCGCCTGGTTCGTGTTCGCGCCGCAATGCATCTCCACCATCGCCATCACGCGGCGCGAGACCAATGGCTGGCGCTGGCCGCTTTTTATGATCGGCTATCTCTTCGCCCTGGCCTATCTCGCGGCCGGCGTCACCTACTGGACGGCCGTCGCGCTCGGGCTCTGAGTCCGCAGTCGCGCACCGTGCCGGCCACCGCCGCTAAGCGCTGGACGCGGACGCTCGCCCTCTTGTAAGCGAAGGTGATTCACCCATCGCCATCATCCGGCGCCACATCATCTGGAGAGTCTCATGTCCGGCAGCGTCAACAAGGTCATTCTCGTCGGCAATCTGGGCGCCGATCCGGAGGTCAAGTCGTTCCAGAATGGCGGGCGCATCTGCAATCTGCGCGTGGCGACCAGCGAGAGCTGGAACGACCGGGCGACCGGCGAGCGGCGCGAGCGCACCGAATGGCACAGCGTCGTCATCCGTTCCGACGGGTTGATCGGCATTGCCGAGCGCTATCTGCGCAAGGGCAAGAAGGTCTACCTCGAAGGCCAGCTTCAGACCCGCAAATGGCAGGACCAGAACGGGCAGGACCGCTACTCGACCGAAGTGGTGCTCTCCGGCCCCGGCGCGGTGATGACCATGCTCGACGGCGGCGGCAGCGGTGAAGGCGGCGGCCGGCGCAGCGAAGGCTGGGCCTCGGGGGAGGATAGCGGCTTTGGCGGCGGCAGCGGCGGCGGGTACGGCGGTGGGCGTTCCTCCGGCGGCGGTGCCGCGCCCCGCTCGAGCGGCCGCCCGTTCGACGACAATCTGGACGACGACGAAATCCCGTTCTGAGGATCGGCCGGGCCGATCCGGTGCCTGATCGGCATCGAGGGCCCGCCACGCCTTTTCCGACAGTGCAACATCCCGCGCGGCTGACCGCGGTCTTGTGCTCTGGCATACGCCCCGGCATCGTCGGGGGAACGTCCTCTTCGTTCATCCGCAGTACGCGCGCAGGGTTGCTCGTCCGGTATCCTGACGCCCGGTTGGCCATCAGCCGACCACACGCGCATTTGCCGGCACCTGCCCGTGGCCCCAAGGGGCGTGTGCGCCATCACGCCCTCCTCCGGGTGAGTCGAACACCGCCCATTGTCTCTACTTTTGGAGAAAAACCCTGCTTTTCAAGCAGTTCTCGGCCTCTTGCTCTTTCTTCTGCATCTCATCAAAATCGGTGATGCACGCGTGACCCCGGCAATGCGCTGCAGGTGCGACAAACAGCGTTAGAAGGAGGATGTCCGTGTCCGATCTAACATGCACACGCAGGCGCTTCTTGGGATCGACCTCGCTTATCGCGGCCGCAGCGGCAGTCCCGGCGGCTTGGCATTGGGCCGGCACGGCCAATGCGCCCGCCATGCTGGTTTCGGCCGAGCGCGCGCCCCTGTTCCGCCTGGGTTCGCAGGCCCTGCTGCTCGATGGCCCGCGTCTTGCGCGGCTGGAGGCAATGGCCGCCGCACTGCCGAAGATCGCCGGTGAGGTCGTGCTGCGCCTCGACCCTGTGGACGATTCCCTCCTCGATATTGCCGCCCAACAAAGCGGGATGAGCGTGGTGCGCCAGCACGAGCGCGCCAATACGCCCGGCATCCGCGCCCACGTCACCCCCACTCGGAGGACGTTCGCATGACTCATCGCCTCTTGGCTGCGCCATGCGCACTCGCCGCCGCGCTGGCCCTCTCCGCCTGCGGTGCGCCCTCCGGCGAGCAGGCTGGGAGCAGCGCGGCCGGCGCGAAGAAGGTCACCTATCTGGGCAAGGATTCCATCCCGCAGGATCCGGCCCAGCGCTATTACCAGCAGGTCTGCATGGCCTGTCATGCTGCCGGCGTCGGCCCGGAACTGCGTGGCCGGGAGCTGCCGGTGGAAGCGGTGAAGATGTTCGTGCGCAATGGCAGCCGCGGCATGCCCGCTTTTCCGCAGAGCATGATCGACGACGCCACGCTGGATGCCGTCGCCAGGCTGGTGTCGACGTCCAAGGCCGCGCCCGCCGTGCCGTATCCTTACGCCCAGTAAGCCGGAGGCAAGACCATGAGCGACGACACCCAGCCCGTCCTCCCCAAGGGCGTGACGCAAGCCAGCTTCCAGGCCGCGCTGACCCGGCTGCGCGCCTTGCTCGGGGCCGACAACGTGCTGACCAGCGACGAGCAACTGACCCCTTACAAGAAGACCATGATGTCCTCGCCGGACGAAAATCATCGCCCCGGCGCAGCCGTGCTCGCCCGCACGGTCGAGGAGGTGCAGGGCATCATGAAGATCTGCAACGAGTTCAAGACGCCGGTCTGGCCGATCTCGACCGGCCGCAACTTCGGCTATGGCTCGGCGGCACCCGGCACGCGCGGCCAGATCGTGCTCGATCTCAAGCATATGAACAAGATTATCGAGGTCGATCCGGTCCTGTGCACGGCGCTGGTGGAGCCGGGTGTGACCTATCAGCAGCTATGGAACTACCTCAAGGAAAACGACATCCCGCTGTGGCTCTCATGCCCGGCGCCGTCGGCCATTGCGGGCCCGGTGGGCAACACCATGGATCGCGGCGTGGGCTATACACCCTATGGCGAGCATTTCATGATGCAGTGCGGCATGGAGGTGGTGCTCGCCAATGGCGACGTGTTGCGCACCGGCATGGGCGGAGTGGAAAACTCCAACACCTGGCAGGCCTTCAAATGGGGCTATGGACCCTATCTGGACGGCATCTTCACTCAGTCCAACTACGGCATCTGCACCAAGATGGGCATGTGGCTGATGCCGCAGCCGCCGGCCTACAAGCCTTTCTCCATCGTCTTCGACAATGCCGGGGACATCGACGCCATCGTCGATGCACTGGTGCCGTTGCGCATCGCCGGCATCATCCCCAATGCCTTCGTCATCGCGAATATCATGTGGGAAGCGGCGGCAATCATCCCGCGCTCCAAATATTATGATGGCGGCGGTTCCACGCCCAAGGCGGTTCTGGACGAAATCCAGCGAAAGGAAGGCATGGGCGCCTGGAACGTCTATGCCGCGCTCTACGGCACGCCCGAGCAGATCGAGGTGAACTGGAACATCATCAGGGGCGCCATCGACAAGCTCGGCAAGGGCCGTTTCGTCACGGAGGAAGAGGCAGGCGATACCGAGCCGTTTCGTTACCGCGCGCAATTGATGCGCGGCGACATGACGCTCCAGGAATTCGGCCTGTATCGCTGGCGGGGCGGCGGCGGCTCCATGTGGTTTGCACCGGTGTCGCAAGCCAAGGGTTCGGAAACCAAGAAGCAAGTGGAGCTGGCCGAGAGCATCCTCAACGAATATGGCCTCGATTATGTCGGCGAGTTCATCGTGGGCATGCGCGACATGCACCATGTGATCGACGTGCTCTTCGACAAAGGCGATCCGGAAGAGACCAGGCAGGCCAATGCGTGCTTCGGCAAGCTGCTGAGCGAGTTCGGCCGGCGCGGCTATGCGGTCTACCGCGTGAACACCGCCTTCATGGAGCAGGCGGCCGATCTCTACGGCCCGGTCAAGCGCTCGGTCGACCAGAAGCTGAAGCGCGCGCTTGATCCCAACGGGATCATCGCCCCCGGAAAGTCCGGCATCTTTATCTGACCACCGGATCGCGCCGCGCGCCAGGACCCGTCGCCTCGGATCAGGCCAGATGCCCGTCCTCCAGCGCGATGCGGCGTCGGCAATGCTCGGCGATCCGCTCATCATGCGTCGAGATGAGGAAGCAGGTGCCGGTCTCCCGGTTCACCCTTTCGATCAATGCCATCACCTGCATGGCCGAGTCGCGGTCGAGATTGCCGGTCGGTTCGTCGGCCAGCACCAGCTCGGGCGCGTTCATCAGGGCGCGGGCGACGGCGACGCGCTGGCGCTGGCCGCCGGACAACGCCGCCGGGCGATAATCGCGGCGGTCCGCAAGGCCCACGGCATCGAGCAGGTCGCTGGCCCGGCTCCGCATCGCGGCACTTTCCTTCCCCGCTGCCGCCGCGGCAGGCATCATCACATTCTCCACGGCTGTCAGGTCCGGCAGAAGATGGTGAAACTGGAAGACGAAGCCGATGTGGACGCTGCGGAAGCGGGTCCGCTCCCGGTCGCTCGCAGCGTTCAGGTCTTGCCCGAGCATGATGTGGGACCCGCCGCTCGGCCGCAGCAGCGTGCCCAAAATGGTGAGCAGCGTGCTCTTGCCCGACCCAGAGGGGCCGAGCAGCGCGTAAAGTTCGCCCTGTTCCAGATCGAGCGTGATGTCGTGCAGGACGGTCGCCGCCGCCTCCCCTTCGCCGAAGCGC
>DASRXY010000307.1:0-12007 GCA_035654035.1 Sphingobium sp.
GCCGCCGCGCGCGAGAAGGAACCGCGCGGTGAGATCGTGATCGTCGTCGGTCCGCCCGGCGAGGCGCCGCCGCCTTCGGAGGACGAGACGGACGCAGCCCTGCGCGCGGCGCTGGAGCGCCTGCCCGCGGGGCAGGCGGCGGGCGAGGTCGCGCGGGCCCTGGGATTGGACCGCAAGGCGCTTTATGCGCGCGCGATGGCGCTCAAGGGCAAGGTATGAGTCGCGCGCCCGCTCCCGCGCGCCTCGCCGCCGAGAAGCGCGGGCGGCAGGGCGAGCGGCTGGCGGGCTGGTGGCTGCGGCTTAAGGGCTGGTCCATCCTGGCGCGGCGCGTGCGCACGCCAGTGGGAGAAGTGGACCTGATTGCCCGGCGTGGATCGCTGGTCGCCTTCGTGGAAGTGAAGGCCCGGAGCAGCGGCGCCGCGCTGGACGAGGCCATCGACGCGCGCCGGCTGAGACGGGTAGCAGCGGCGGCGGAGAGTCTGGCCGCGCACTATCTCCAGCCTGGCGACGATATGCGCATTGACGTCATCCTGCTTGCGCCGGGGCAATGCCCGCGCCATCTGGAGAATGTCTGGCATGGAGGATGAAGCTCTAGGGCGGAGCGACATACAGTCTGGCGGCGTGCATGGCGCGTCTGCACGCTTCCCGTCTTCCCTTTGTCTTTCAGTGGAAACAAGGCCCCTTTAACGGCTCGGGGCGAACGGAGAATGGAATCGATGCCCCTTAACGTCGCCGTGCAGATGGACCCGATGGAAACGCTCAATATCGCGGGCGATTCGACCTTCGCAATTATGCTGGCGGGGCAGGCGCGCGGACACCGGCTCTATCATTACCGGCCGGACGACATGACATGGGCGAACGGTCGCCTGCGCACCCGGGCCCGCCCGGTCACGGTGCAGCGCGTGGCGGGCGATCATTTTCGCTTCGGGGCACCGGAGACGCTCGACTTGGGGCGCGACGTGGACGTGGTCTGGATGCGGCAGGATCCGCCCTTCGATCTCAACTATATCACCGCCACCCATCTGCTCGAACGGATCACCGGCGAGACGCTCGTGGTCAACGATCCGGCCTCGGTGCGCAATGCGCCGGAAAAGCTGTTCGTACTCGATTATGCGCGCTTCATGCCGCCCACCATGATTACCCGCAGTCTGGAGGAGACGCGCGCTTTCCTGGCCGAGCATGGCGAGATCGTGGTGAAGCCGATCTATGGCAATGCCGGATCGGCGGTGTTCCACATCGGGCCGGATGGGCGCAATCTCGCTGCTTTGGTCGAGCTGTTCGGCGAAATGTGGGTCGAGAGCTTCATGGTGCAGGCGTTCCTCAAGGACGTGGCGAAGGGCGACAAGCGCATCGTGCTGGTGGATGGCGCCGTGGCGGGCGCGATCAACCGCATCCCGGGCGCGGGCGAGATCCGCTCCAATCTCGCGGCCGGCGGATCGGCGGCGAAGGCAGACCTCACGCCCGAGGAGCAGGAGATCTGCGCCGCATTGGGTCCGGAGCTCAGGAAGCGGGGTCTGCTCTTCGTGGGTATCGACGTGATCGGCGGCAAGTGGCTCACGGAGATCAACGTGACCTCGCCCACGGGAATCGTCGCGATCGATGCGTTCAACGGCACCGACACCGGCGCGCTCATCTGGGATGCGGTGGAGCGGCGCGTGGCCGAGCGTGCGGGCTCTGCCATGTGATTGCCACAGCCTCTATTCTTCCTGGGCCTCTTCGAGGACGCCCTCTCCTTTTGGGTATGGAAGAAAGCGTCCTTCGGCCGGCCTCGAATGAGCGGCTTGGAGTGATTTCGAGGCCAATGGACTCCGGATATTCGCGAGTCGCAGCGAATAAATGACGATCGGGAGGAAGCCCGCGCAATAAGGAGGAGGGGCTCCTGGAAAGGCGGGCGCGCAGGATATCGCCAAGCGCCCCGGCCGCCCTCGGCTCCCGCCTCCGCACGAGCACGGGATAGGCTCAATCTAGGCCGGAAAGACTCTAGAAGCCGGTTTGCGGGTTCACCATCTGCACTGCATCGGGCCGGCTGCCGCCGCGGCTGATGTCGTCCAAGCTCTTGCGGGTGCGTGTGTTCAGCTCTTCCCACTGCGCTTTGGTGAGGCAGATGCGTGTCGTGCGGGTGAGCGAGCCGGTCATGCGCTGGGAGCGGCAGATCTTCTTTTCCTGCGCCACTTCATCGTCGCCGCTGCCGACCTGTACTTCCTGCGCACTGATGGCGCCCGCCGCCATGACCAGCAGAGCCGCCGACGCCAAATAGACCTTCCTCATCCCGTTCTCCTCTGCCGGCTTTGGAGCCGGAGTCGCTGATTTGATGGAGAAGCTCTATCGCATCCACCGGCGCAACGGCAACTCGGCCGCAGCACTTTCAGGCGCCGCCGGCCCTTGGGTGCGCATTGCGATACACGTCGAGCAGATGGGCGGCATCCACCTGTGTGTAGATCTGCGTCGAGGAGAGGCTGGCGTGGCCGAGCAGTTCCTGGAGTGCGCGCAGGTCTGCGCCCCGGCCCAGCAGATGCGTCGCGAAACTATGGCGCAATGCGTGCGGCGTGGCGCGCTCGTGAAGGCCCAGGCGCCCACGTGCGCCTTGGACTGCGCGGCGCACCAGCGCGGGGGAAAGCGGACCGCCGCGCGTGCCCCGGAACAGCGGTGCGGCCTTCTCCGCCGGCCAAGGGCAGGCGGCCAAATAGGCCTCGATCGCCTCCTTCACTTGCGGGAGCAGCGGCACCATGCGGGTTTTGCCGCGCTTGCCGGTGACGCGGATGCGGTCCCCCAGCGGGAGCACGTCGCCGGTGAGGCCCAGCGCCTCGCCGATCCGCAGTCCGCCGCCGTAGAGCAGCAGCAGCACCGCCCAGTCCCGCGCGCCGATCCAGCCTTCGCGTGCTGTTTCGGCAATGTCCTGCGCCAGCGCAACGGCTTCGTCCGGGCTCACCGGGCGTGGCACGCCGGGCTTGACGCGCGGGCCACGGATAGCGGGGATAGCCGCCCCCTCGCCGCCCGTGAAGCGCAGGAAGCCGCGCAGCGCGGAAAGCTCGCGCGAGGCGGAGGCATTGCCGATGCCTTCGCCGCGGCGGGTGGCGAGGAAGGTGCGCAAGTCGCTGGTCTTGAGCGCAGTCAGGGCCGTGCGGGTGGGCGGACGGCCGTCCAGCTCTTCCAGCCAGGCGAGCAGCCGCTCGGCGGTGGCGGTATAAGCGCGCACGGTATGAGGCGAGGAGCGCTTTTCCAGTGCGAGGTGATCGCGCCAGCGCGCGACCAAACCGGCCGGCGTGTCCGCGCTCTCGCTCATGCCGGCAGCCGCCCCTGGGCCAGTTCCTGCCAGAGATCGATCAGGTCGACCGGGAAATAGGCTTCGTCGAGCGCGGCCAGCGCCGGTGGCGTCCACCAGCGATGTGATTGCATGACCCGGCGCTCCAGCGCGGTGTGCCCTGTCGTGTCGATGCTTGTACCATCCACCCGCACGGCGAAATAGCGCTCCTCGGCATCCACTTCGATACCCTCCAGCGTTATGAAGGTCACATGGCGGACAGCAACGCAGGGGCCGGGATCGCGATCGAAACCGGTTTCCTCGATGAGTTCGCGCCGCGCCGCCGCCTCGAAGCTCTCCCCCGGGTCCAGCGCGCCGCCGGGTGTGCACCAGAAGGGCGCGCGGTCCGTGGGTGTGAAACGGAAGAGTAGCAGCTGTCCAGCGGGATCGGTGACAAGCAGCCGCGCGGCCGGGCGCTTGGCTCGCCTCAGGCGCATGCGCTCACTCGCCCGGCGCCCGCGCCTTGATCGCGAGGGCGTGGATGCGCTCGCGCAGTAGGTCGCCCAGCGCGTGATTGACCATGCGTTGACGCGCGACGCGGCTCTGTCCGGCAAAGGCGGCGGCCACGATGTCCACGCTGAAATGGCTCTCGCCCGAGCCGTCATCGCCCGCATGGCCGCGATGCTGAGCGCTGTCGTTGGAGACCGCGAGATGGTCGGGTGTCAGCGCCTGAGTGAGACGCTGTTCGATTTCCTGGGCCACTGGGCCTAGCGAATTGGTTGTCATCCTCCTTATATAGGGCCTTTCGTCCGGCCCGTCAGGAGTTGTTTGCACGTCGTGTCCCGTTCCAATGCCGCCAATGGAGAGCCCCGTCGCCACACGCGCTTTCACGGCCGCGTCGAGGGGACCGGACGCGCCTGTGCGCACCCGGGCTGCGCGGAACATGGCGAGTTCCGCGCGCCGCCCGAGGGGGGCAGCGGCGTTCCCGAAGGTCCGCCGCAATGGCGCTGGTTCTGCCTCGATCATATCCGCGCGTTCAACCAGAGCTATAATTTCTTCAAGGGCATGAGCGTCGAGGAGATCGACGAAGCCCAGCGCCCTTATTCCGGCTGGGGCACCGAGACGCGCGCCTTCTCGTCCAACGCGGCGAGTGGCACGCTGCCGCCGCGCTGGGGCGACTTTTCCGATCCGCTCGACGCCATCAGCGCCGGCTTCAAGGCGCGCATGGCCGAGCGGGCGAACCGCGCGGACGGCAAGGCACTGAGCCCGGAGGATCGCACGGCGCTCAAGACCATGGGGCTTGGCGTGGACGCCGACCGCACGGCGCTGCGCACTCGCTACACACAGCTCGTGCGGCGCTTCCACCCGGACCATAATGGCGGCGACAGGGCTCATGAGAAAGCCTTGCAGGACGTGATCGCAGCCTATACGCACCTGCGCAAGGCGCCGGCCTTCGCGTGAATCCTGGAGCTTCCGTCTGTTCAGACAGGTCCGGTCCGGACGGGGCTGAAACATAGGCTTGATGATGACTGATATTCCCAACGCCCAGCCCGACATGCGCAGCGAAGTGCTGATGGAAGCGCCTGACCGCGTGGTGAAGGCGCGCGAGGTGTTCGGAGTCGACGTGGACATGGACGTGCCGGCCTTCTCCGAGGCGGACGAGCGCGTGCCCGACCTCGACCCGGCCTATGTGTTCGATCCGGATACCACGCTGGCCATTCTGGCCGGCTTTGCCTTCAACCGGCGCGTGATGGTGCAGGGCTATCACGGCACCGGCAAGTCGACCCATATCGAGCAGGTCGCCGCGCGCCTCAACTGGCCGTGCATCCGCATCAATCTGGATGCGCACATCAGCCGCATCGATCTGGTCGGCCGCGACGCCATCGTGCTGAAGGATGGCGTGCAGGTCACCGAGTTCAAGGAAGGGCTGCTGCCCTGGGCGCTTCAGCGCCCGGTCGCGCTCGTGTTCGACGAATATGATGCCGGCCGGCCGGATGTGATGTTCGTCATCCAGCGCGTGCTGGAGACGGACGGCAAGATGACATTGCTCGACCAGAACCGCGTCATCCGGCCCAGCCCCTGGTTCCGCCTGTTCGCCACGTCCAACACGGTGGGCCTGGGCGATACCACGGGCCTCTATCACGGCACGCAGCAGATCAACCAGGGCCAGATGGACCGCTGGAACCTGGTGGTAACGCTCAACTATCTGCCGGCCGAGACCGAGGCACAGATCGTTCTCGCCAAGTCGGGCGAGTATGACAATCCCGGTGGCCGCGAGGAGGTCGCGCGGATGATCCGCGTTGCCGAGTTGACCCGACAGGGCTTCATCAATGGCGATATCTCGACCGTCATGAGCCCGCGCACTGTCATCAGTTGGGCACAGAATACCCTCATCTTCAAGGATGTGGGCTTCGCCTTCCGGCTCTCCTTCCTCAACAAGTGCGACGAGGCCGAGCGTCCGCTGGTTGCGGAATATTATCAGCGCGTGTTCGGCAAGGATCTGCCCGAGAGCGTTGTCGGCAAGGCCAGCTGACGAGTTAATTTTTCAGGCGCTCGGTTGAGGTCGATTAACCGTGCAGCGTGCGCGTTGAAATCCTGCGTCGGCGCTCTAAAAGATGGTTAACAAGCCCTCGATTTGATATTCAAGCGCGACGGTCGCTCCACAAGAACCATTATTTTAATGTTGTGGGAGCACTTCACTATGAAACGGATCAAGACAGTTGCGGCCGCTTTGGCCGTGACGGGCGCGTTGGTGACATTTCCTGCCAATGCAGCCGTCAACTTCTCCTTCGAGAATCTGACCGGCGCCGAATATGACACCGCCGGCGTCTATGTGACCGGTGACATTGTGTTCGATGGCACGGTCGATGACGGGGCCGGTTTCGACGACGTGCTGTTCCAGCTCTGGGATGACAGCGACTTGAAGTTCGAGCAGACTTATTCTGGCCTGCTCGGCGTGACCAATACCTTCCACTTCGAGGCCTGGTATCCGGGTCTTGTCGGCACCTCAGCGCCAGGTGTCGGCCTTTATCTCTACGATGATGGCGTCGAGGTCCTGAGTATCGATCCCTTCTTTCCGCCGCATTATGCCGATCCCAGCGAATGCCAGGAGAATTGCGGCCCGGTGGGCGAGGTTCCCGAGCCGTCGACCTGGCTGATGCTGGTTGCCGGTTTCGGGCTGCTGGGCGGTGCCCTGCGCGCACGCCGCGCGCAAACGGCGGTGTCGTTCAGCTAGGCACGGCATCTACGCTTCGAAAGAGGGCGTTCGGCGGCATTGTCGCCGGGCGCCCTTTGCTGTGGGGCACAGGCTGACGTGGGCCTTCCCTCTACGGCTGGAAAGACGCGCGCTAATGGGGCATCCCGGTGGTTGCTTCAAAACGCAGCGAGGAGAGCCAAGCCATGATCGTCATCAACCGCATCGCCTCGGATCGGACGGCCCACCGGATCACCATTCGTGGCCATGAGCTGGTGACGGATATGGGCCTGTCGGGTGGCGGCGGCGATGAAGGACCCGACCCGCACGACCTCTATGATGCCGCAGTGGGCGCCTGCAAGGCGCTCACCATGGTGTGGTATGCGCAGCGCAAGGGCATCGCGCTGGAGGGCGTCCATGTGGATATGAGTCGCGACGCGAGCGGTGAGCGCGAGGGTGTCTACCGGCTGACGGCCCGCGTCGCGGTCACGGGCGACATGAGCGAGGAGGAGCGGGCGAGGTTGATCGATGTGGCCGGCAAATGCCCGGTGCACAAGCTGATGACGCAGGTGCGGACCGAAATCGAGACGGTGGCGGCCTGACGCTCTTGGCTCGCAATGAAAAGGGGCTCCGGTAGAGCCCCTTCCAAATTCCGTTCGTCAGGCCTGGCGCGCTCAGACGAAGCTGGCGCGGGCCGCGCGGCGGCGCATGGCCAGACCGATGAAGCCGAAGCCCAGGATCATCATCGCCCAGGTGCCCGGCTCCGGGATGGGGATGGAGGGCGCCATGAAGGCGGCCATCGGCGCCGCGGCAGCCGGTGTGGCGGGCGGCGGCGCGGCACTGCCGAAGAAGCCGCCGACGCCGGTGAAAGTGAAGCGGTAATCATCGAAATAGCCCGCGCCACTGCCATAGCTGCTGGTGCCGAGCATGCTGTTGAACCCCGCGATCGCGCTGGGATCGCTGTTGAAGGCGGCGAGGCCCGACACGCCTGTGAACAGCGTCTGGCAGGTGCCGTTCTGGCAGTAGGTGTAACTGAAGTTGTTACCCGCCAGAGACCCGTTCTCGTGAAGCTGGTTGACGATGCCACCAAGCGCGGTGAACTGAGTGGACGCCTGCGCGGGGGTCATGCCCATCAACGCGCCGGCCGCCAGGGCGGACACCAGAAGTCCCTTGCGAATCATCACCTCTATCCTTCGTATCGGGCGATGTCAGTCGCCGCCTCATGTCAGCCCCCAGATAGCGAATAGGGGTCACCGGACCGTTAGGAAACGGTCTTAACCAGGAATTGCGACGAGGCGTTTGCCCTGTCCCCGCCGGGGACAGCAACGCGCGCAGACGTTAACGCCCGGCGCGAGCGGCGGCGCGAACGGCTTGACAGGGCGAGCCTGCTGCCGCAGCCCCGGCGTCATGACCGAGCGCTCTCCTCTCGACCGATTCAAGGATGTGCTGAGCGGCACCGCGCGCGCCATCGCGCAGGATGCCGAGGTGGAGTTGAGCTTCACGGTCGATGCGCCGCACATGGCCGGCAAGCAGCTCAAGGTGCCGGCGCCGCCGCGTGGCTTGCCCGCCGATCAGGTGGCGCTGGCACGCGGCTTTGCAGATAGTTTCGCGCTCAAGCTGCGCCATCACAATGCGAAGATGCACGCCGCCCGCGCGCCTGCCGATCCCGCTGCCCGTGCCGTCTATGACGCTGTGGAGACAGTGCGCTACGAGGCATTGGGCGCGAAGAACTATGAGGGCATGAAGGCCAATCTCGCTGCCATGCTGCACAGCCGCACTGATGCGGATCCCATCACGCGCGCTCAATCGGCCGGAGAAGTGCCGCTTCAGGGCGCGGTGGCGCTGCTGCTGCGCGAGAAGTTGACCGGCGAGCCGGCGCCGGCGACTGCCCGGAGGGCGTTGGGCTTCATGCGCGAGTGGATCGACGAGAAGGCCAGCGAGGATTTCGAGGCGCTGGCCTATTGCCTGGACGACCAGCAGGCCTTCCAGGACCGAGTGATGACGATGCTGGAGCATCTCGAACTGGTCCGGGCCGAGCTACCACCCGAGACGCCGGATGAGCAGCCTGACGACCAGGACTCGCAGGATCAGTCCGAGCAGGAAGAGGAAAAGGAAGAGGAATCGGAGGAGGATCAGTCGCGCGCCGAGGCACGGGGCGAGGAGCGTGGCGAAGCCAGCGACGAGTCTGTCGAGGACCGTTATGATGAGGACGCCGACAGCGAGCAGGAGGGCGAGGGCGACGAAGGCTACGACGAGGGCACCATGCCGGTACGCCCCAACCGCCCTTTCTCGGACCTGCCGCCCGAATTCAACTACACCGCCTATACAACCAAATATGACGAGATCGTCACGGCGCCCGAGCTGTGCGACATGGATGAACTTGTGCGTCTGCGCGGCTTCTTGGACCAGCAGCTCGCCCCATTTCACAGTGCCGTCTCCAAGCTGGCCCACCGGCTCCAGCGCCGCCTGCTCGCTCAGCAGAACCGGAGCTGGGATTTCGATCAGGAGGAGGGACTGCTGGACGCCGCGCGTCTGGCCCGCGTGATCGTCAACCCGGCTCATTCTTTGAGCTACAAGATGGAGCGCGACACCGATTTCCGCGACACGGTGGTGACGCTGCTCATCGACAATTCGGGCTCCATGCGCGGCCGGCCCATCGGCATCGCCGCGATCAGCGCGGATATCATGGCGCGCACGCTGGAGCGCTGCGGCGTCAAAACGGAGATTCTCGGCTTCACCACCCGCGCCTGGAAGGGCGGGCTGAGCCGCGAGGAATGGCTGGCCGCCGGGCGTCCGCCCAAGCCGGGCCGGCTCAACGACCTGCGCCACATCATCTACAAGCAGGCGGACGAGCCCTGGCGCCGCGCCAAGGTCAATCTGGGCCTGATGATGCGCGAGGGGCTGCTCAAGGAGAATATCGACGGCGAGGCGCTGCTCTGGGCGCACAACCGCCTGATCGCGCGCGGCGAGGAGCGGCGCATCCTCATGGTCATTTCAGACGGCGCGCCGGTCGACGATTCCACGCTCTCGGTTAACAACGGCGTCTATCTGGAGCGCCACCTGCGCCAGGTCATCGACTGGATCGAGAGTCGCTCGCCGGTCGAGCTGGTCGCTATCGGCATCGGCCATGACGTGACGCGCTACTACAAGCGCGCCGTGACCATCATGGATGCCGAGCAGCTTGGCGGCACGATGGTCGAGCAGCTCGCCAGCCTGTTCGACAAGGATTGATGGCCCCTCTGCTCTGGATTCCCGCCACGCTGGTCGCCGCGCTCGCGCAGGTCGGCCGCAACGGCTTGCAGGCCGGTCTCACGCGCAGCATCGGCACGCTGGGGGCGACGCAGGTGCGCTTCCTCTTCGGCCTGCCGTTTGCGATGCTGCTGCTGCTCGCCGCGCATCTGCTGCTTGGCGAGCCCTTGCCGACGCTCACCGGGACGGCGCTGAGCTACGCGTTGCTCGGTGCGTTGGCGCAGATCGCGGCGACAGCGCTCATGCTGGTGGCCATGGCGCAGCGCGCCTTTGGCGTTGCTTATGCCTATATCAAGACGGAGCCGATCCTCGTGGCGCTGTTCGGCGTGGCGCTGCTGGGCGATCGGCTGGCGCCGCTGGCCTGGGTCGGCATCGTGCTCGCCACGGCAGGCATCCTCACCGTCTCGGTCGATCCACGCGCCTGGCGCAGCCTGCTGAGCGAAGGGCGGCCAATGGCGGTCGGCATTGCCTCGGGCGCCTGTTTCGGCCTGTCCTCGGTCGCGTTTCGCGGCGCCATCACCGGGCTGGAGGAGGGGAGCGCGCTCATTCGCGCCTTCACGGTGCTGGTGCTGAGCCTCGCCATCCAGAGCGCGGTGCTGGCCGTATGGCTGGCGTTATTCGACCGCAAGGCCTTCACCGGCAGCTTGCGCGTGTGGCGCGAGAGTCTGGGCGCGGGCTTTCTCGGCGCCATGGCTTCGGCGGGCTGGTTCCTCGCCTTCTCGCTCACCGCCGCCGCCAATGTGCGCACGCTGGCCCTCATCGAGATGCCGGTGGCCGGCTGGGTCAACCGGCACATCAGCGGCAATCCGCTCACGGCACGTGAGTGGCTGGGTACGCTGCTGGTGATGGGCGGCATTGCCCTGCTGATGAGCCAGGTGGTGGGATAGAAGCGGAACTCTTGCACAAGGTTCAGGTCAGCCAAGCAGGTCGACCAAGCCATGAGCTTCTGCATTTTCAGGGGCACGAGCTCGCTTGAGCAGCAGGCTGCCAGCGCCGTTACGGTGCAGGCGTCGGCTTGTAGAGCGCTGGATAGAGCTGCTTGAATGCGGCCAGCTTGGGCGCGTCCCAATAGCGGATATAGCCGTGCGTGGGGTTACGCTCCATGAAGTCCTGATGATGCTCTTCGGCGGGTTGGAAGCGGCCGACCGGCTCGATCTTTGTCACGATGGGTGCATTCCATAGGCCCGACCGGCCAAGCTGGGAGAGATAGGCCTTGGCGACTTTCGCTTGCACGGCATTCTGCGGGAACAGGGCGGAGCGATATTGCGTGCCGTGGTCGGGGCCCTGGTAATTGAGAGCAGTGGGGTCCGCGACGACGGAGAAGAGCACGCGCAGCAGCGTGCCGTAGCTGACCTGCGAGGGATCGTAGATCACACGCACGGCCTCGGCATAGCCGGTCTTGCCCGTGCCCACCTTGTCATAATTGACAGCGACGCGTGCGGGGCCGCCGCCATAGCCGGATTCGACCGAGAGCACGCCCTTTACATGAGCCAACACGCCTTCCACGCCCCAGAAACAGCCGCCGGCGAAATAGGCCGTAGCGCGCGATCCACTCTCGGCATCGTCGACCAGCGGCGCCGGGGCCATCTTGGCCTCCTCGGGCGCGGCGCGCGCAGGGGTGGCGCCGAGGGTGGCGGTGAGGGTGAGGGCCGCGATTCCCGCGGTCAGCATGCGGCGGGCGGCGCCGCGATCAAAGGGTGTCTTGCGCATGGCATATCCTTTCTCCGGCCCATGGCGTGTCGGAACAGAGCCCCTGCTTGTGGAGAGTCTGGGCCTTCCGGGCCATTCGTCAACCCCCTGGCGCGGTTCGTCGCACAAACTTTTCCTCAGCAGGCAAGGGCAGGCCGAGATAGTGGGCGATTTCGGGATAGCTCGCCAGCACTGTCTCCACGCCCTCTGCCCTGAGCGCGGCGGTGAGGCCGGGCTGTGCATGGCTGCCGCCGATGAAGCCGATCACGCGCGCGCCGGAGGCGACCGCGGCGCGAGACCCTACCGGCGAATCTTCGATGATGACGGCGGCGCGCACGTCCACGCCCAGCGAGGCGGCGGCGTGGAGATAGATGTCGGGATGCGGCTTGCCGCGCGCGACATGCTCGCGTCCGCTGTAGACATGGGGCCCGAACGGCTCGGCGAGGCCGAAGCGCGTGAGATGGCCGCGAATATAGTCGGTGGTACTGGAGGAGCCGATGGCGATGGGAAGCGGTGCCGCGCCGCGAATGAAAGCGACCGCGCCGGGCACCGGGTCGATCCCGGCGGCGAAGGCAGAGTCGACATGGCGGGCGATCCGATCGGCGATGTCGTGCGGCGTGCGCGTGCCCCAATAA
>DASRXY010000308.1:0-4593 GCA_035654035.1 Sphingobium sp.
CGTAAAAGAAGCTGGTGCCGTTCATCTGCCGGGGCGGGCGGCTCCAGTCGAGCCCGAAGGCGAGCGGCAGCCAGCCGGTCTGCGGCCGCAGCTTCTCCTGGCCGACATAATGCGACCAGCCCCCGCCTGACTGGCCGATGCAGCCGCACATCACGAGCAGCGCGATGATGCCGCGATAGCTCATGTCCATGTGATACCAGTGGTTGAGGCCGGCCCCCAGGATCACCATCGAGCGGCCGTTGGTCGCCTCGGCATTGGCGGCGAACTCGCGCGCGACCTGGATGATGGCCGCACGCGGCACGCCCGTCACCTTTTCCGCCCAGGCCGGGCTGAACGGCACGTCGTCATCGTAGCTCGTCGCCACATTCTCGTCGCCGAAGCCGCGATCTACGCCGTAATTGGCGCAGAACAGATCGAACACCGTGGCGACAGCGACCGTGCGCCCGTCCGCGAGCGTCAGGTGCTTCACGGGCACGTTGCGCAGCAGCACCTCGTCATGGCTGGTGGCGACGAAATCATGTGGCGCCGTCGAGCCGAAATAGGGGAAGCCCACGGCTGCCATCGCGTCGTGCACACCAGCCAGCGTCGTGCGCAGCCGCACCGGCTTGCCGGTGCCTTCCTTCTCTTCCAGGTTCCACTTGCCCTGTTCGCCCCAGCGGAAGCCGGAGGTGCCGAGCGGCGCCACCAGCGTACCGCTCAGCTCGTCGAACGCCACCGTCTTCCAATCGGCATTGTTGGTTTCGCCAAGCGCCCCCTCGAAATCGGCGGCGCGCAGCATCCGCCCCGGCACGAGCCGGCCCTCCTGCTCATCGAGCAGCACAAGGAACGGGAAGTCCGAATATTGCCGGGTATAATCGTCGAAATAGGGTACTTTGCGGTCGATGTGGAACTCCTTGAGCACCACATGGCCAAGCGCCAGCGCCAGCGCGGCGTCGGTGCCCTGCTTGGGGTGCAGCCACATGTCCGAGAATTTGGCCGCCTCGTTGAAATCCGGCGCGATGACGACGCTCTTGGCACCGCGATAGCGGACCTCGGAATAGAAATGCGCGTCCGGTGCCCGCGTCATGGGGATGTTGGAGCCCCAGACCAGCAGGAAGCCGGCATTGTACCAGTCGGCGCTCTCCGGCACGTCGGTCTGCTCGCCCCAGGTCTGCGGCGACGACGGCGGCAGGTCGCAATACCAGTCGTAGAAGCTGAGCAGCGTGCCGCCGATCAGCGAGAGATAGCGGCTGCCGGCGGCGTAGGAGATCATCGACATGGCCGGGATGGGGGAGAAGCCGGCGATCCGGTCCGGCCCATATTCCTTGATCGTATAGGCATTGGCGGCTGCTATGATCTCGGTCACTTCGTCCCAGCCCACCCGCACGAAGCCGCCGCGCCCGCGCCGCGACACCCAGTCGCGGCGCTTGTCGGGGTCCTGCACGATCGCCTTCCATGCGGCCACCGGCGTCATGCTCTTGCGGGCCTCGCGCCAGTGGCGGATCAGCCGGGCGCGTACGAGCGGATATTTGATGCGCGTGCCCGAATAGAGATACCAGCTGTAGCTCGCCCCCCGCGGGCAGCCGCGCGGCTCGTGATTGGGCAGGTCCGGCCGCGTTCGGGGATAATCGGTCTGCTGCGTCTCCCAGGTGACGATCCCGCCTTTCACATAGATTTTCCACGAGCAGGAGCCGGTGCAGTTCACGCCGTGGGTGGAGCGCACGATCTTGTCGGCGGCCCAGCGCTTGCGATAGGCGTCCTCCCATTCCCTCGTCTCGTTGGTGGTGATGCCGTGTCCGTCCGAGAAGGTGTCGCGCGCCCTGCGGAAATATGTCAGCCGGTCGAGGAAATGACTCATGTGCGTGTGTCCTCTCGCTTTACGCCACGGCGCGGCGCTCTGAAGGGGTGGGGCTGCGCTTGCCGGCGGGGCGCAGAATGCCGCGCGGGCCGCTGTAGACGGCCCGGACGAGTATGACGCAGCTCAGGTAGAACAGCAGGAACGACCACAGCGCCGCGTCGGCGGTGCCGGTCTGCTCGATGGACGAGCCATAGGCCTTGGGGATGTAGAAGGCGCCATAGGCCGCAATGGCAGAGATGAAGCCGACCACGGCGGCGGATTCGCGGTCGGCGCGGATGCGGTGCTCCTCCGCGCCAAGCTGCGGCTCCGCGCGGCCCACAGCATGGCGCATGATGGCGGGCACCATCTGAAAGGTGGAGGCGTTGCCCACGCCGCTCACCAGGAACAGCAGCAGCACCATGGCGAAGAAGCCGGGAAAGCTCTGCTGATGGAGGAAGGCGATCATGCCGAGAATGGCGAGCGCCTGGACCACGAACACCCAGAAGGTGACGCGCGCGCCGCCGACCCGGTCGGCAAGGCCGCCGCTGCCCGCGCGTGAGAGCGCGCCCACGAGCGGGCCGAGAAAGGCATAGCGCAGCGCGTCGACATCCGGGAAGACGAGCTTGACCAGCAGCGGAAAGCCCGCCGACATGCCGATGAAGGTGCCGAAGGTGCCGGTGTAGAGCCAGCACATGATCCAGGTATGCGCCCGCCCGAAGATGGTCGCCTGATCCGCGAAGGAGGATTTGGCGCTCAGAATATCGTTCATGCCGAACCAGGCTGCCAGCGTGCCGATGAGGATCAGCGGCACCCAGACGAAACCGGCATTCTGGAGCCACAGGTGCGTGCCGTCGCTCGCCACCTGCGCCGGGCCGCCGAGCGCGCCGAACAGGCTCATCGTCACCACCACCGGCACGAGGAACTGCATCAGGCTGACGCCGAGATTGCCGAGACCCGAATTGATCGCCAGCGCGCTGCCCTTCTCCGACTTGGGGAAGAAGAAGCTGATATTGGCGACGGAGGAGGCGAAATTGCCGCCGCCCAGCCCACACAGCAGCGCCAGCACGAGAAAGATGAGATAAGGCGTGGTCGGCGTCTGCACGGCATAGCCGATGCCGAAAGCGGGAATGAGCAGGGAGGCGGTGGAGATCGTCGTCCACAACCGGCCGCCGAAGATCGGCACCAGAAAGGCGTAGAAGATACGCAGCGTCGCGCCGGAGAGGCCGGGAACCGCTGCCAGCCAGAAGAGCTGGTCGGTCGTGAAGGCGAAGCCGATCGACGGCAGCCGCGCCACCACGACGCTCCAGACCATCCAGACCGCGAAGGAGAGCAGCAGGCAGTAGGTCGAGATCCAGAGATTGCGCCGCGCGATGGCGCGCCCGCCGGCCGCCCAGAAGGCCGGGTCCGCCGGCCGCCAGTCGGCGATCGGCCCCGCCCGGCGCGGCGGCGGGACGATGCCGGGTTCGCCGAGCCCCTGCATTTCTGGCAGCTCCGGCAGCAGCGCCGGCTGGGTTCCCTCGCGTCCTGCGCGCCGTTCCATGTGGCGAATGGCCATGTGCATCCAGCCGAGCGCGATGCTCACCAGCAGGAATAGCAGCGCGAAGCAACTCGTCCACACCCCAGTCAGGTCGCTGAGCGCGCCGAAGGCCAGCGGCAGCACGAACCCGCCCAGGCCGCCGACCATCCCGACCAGACCGCCGACCGCGCCGACATGATTGGGATAATAGACGGGGATATGCTTGAAGACCGCCGCCTTCCCCAGGCTCATGAAGAAGCCCAGGATGAAGATGGCGAGCAGGAACGGTACCAGACCCATCTCGGTGCGGAAGCGGATCGGGCCGTGAATGCCCTCGATGATGTAGGTGGTCGGCGGGTAGGACAGCATGAAGGTGATGACCACGCAGGCCGCGAAGGTCACGTACATCACCGCGCGCGCGCCATAGCGCTCGGCGAGGCGGCCCCCATAGAGGCGGAAGAGGCTCGCGGGCACCGAATAGAAGGCCGCGAGCAGGCCGGCCGTCTTGATGTCGAGCCCATAGACGCCGACCAGAAAGCGCGGCAGCCAGAGGGCGAGAGCGACGAAGGCGCCGAAGACGAAGAAATAATAAAGCGAAAACCGCCACACCTGGATATTCTTGAGCACCGCGAACTGATTGCCCGCGCTGATGCCCTTGCGGCCTTCACGGCGGCGCGCTTCGCTCTCCGGGTCTTCGCGGGCAAGCAGGATGAAGAGAAGGGCCATGACGAGCAGCGCGCCGGCCCAGACCTGCGCCACGGCCTGCCAGCCCAGTGCCACCATCACGAACGGCGCGACCATGCTGGTGATGGCCGCGCCGACATTGCCGGTGCCGAACACGCCCAGCACGAAGCCCTGCTGCCCGGCTGGATAGAATTTGGAGACATAGGTTGCGCCGACCGAGAAGCCGCCGCCGGCGATGCCCACGGCCAGCGCCGCGATCAGCAGCGCGCCATAGCTCTCTGCATAAGATGTGAGGAACGTCGCGAGCGCGGCAAGCACCATCACGCCGGCGAGCACGCGCTTCCCGCCGAACTGATCGGCCCAGACGCCCAGAAATACGCGGCTGAGCGAACCGCTGAGGATCGGCATGCCGATCAGAAGGCCGAATGCTGTCTCGCTAAGCCCCAGTCGATCCTTCACGCCAAGGCCGATGATGGCGAACATCGTCCAGACGGCGAAGCAGGCAGTGAAGGCGGCGGTGCTGGTCCACAGCACACGCGCGGCACCCCCGGCGGGTCGATCTGAGTCCGTGGCTCCC
>DASRXY010000309.1:0-19809 GCA_035654035.1 Sphingobium sp.
CTGCTGCCGGTGCTCTTCCGCTTCGGCATCCTGCTGCCGATGCTGCTGACGCTCGGCTTCGGCTATGTCTTCGTGCGCACAGACTGGCACCTGCTGAGCGCGATGCAGTGCTTCTTCGCGGGAACAGCGCTGTTCGTGGCGGCGCAGGTGTCGGGCCTGGCGGGACGGCTCACGCTGGTCGCGGCATTGACGGCGCTCGGCGTCTGGGGCCTGGGCGAGGTGTGGATGATCCGCCCGATCGGTGCGCTGGCGCTCTGCTGCGCGCTGATCCTGGCCGTGGTGATGCTGGAGGATGCGCCGCGCCCCGCCTGGCTCGCCCGGCTCAACTGGCTGGGTGATGCCGGCTATGGCGTCTATCTGTGGCACTTCCCCTGGCAGCTTTGCCTGTTCCTGCTAGTGCCGGGGCTGGCCAGCGATCATGCTGTGGCCCGCGAACCCTGGTTCCTGCTGCTGTTCATGGCGCCAGTCTTCCTCATCGCGCACCTCTCCTTCCGCTTCTTCGAGAGCCCGGCCCGGCGCTGGCTGCGGCGCGTGCTTGCGGGTTGAGCCGGGGCGCCGAGTGCCGCCTCGATGAGCGGAACCGGACGGCGGAGAATGTGCGCCATGCCGCTCACCATCCCCCCTTGGACATTGACCGTGTGGCTCCCTATCTAGGGCGCGTGACTGACTCCGCTACCTCCATCGCCCTCGACAACGCCGTCGGCTTCGCCATTCCTGCCCGCCATGTGCGCGGCCGGCTGGTCCGGCTCGGCCCCACGCTGGACGCTGTGCTCTCCGCTCATGCCTATCCGCCCGTCATTGAGCGGTTGGTGGCCGAGGCGCTGACGCTCGCCGTGCTGCTCGGCTCCACGCTCAAGGACGAGGCCGGCCAGCTGACCTTGCAGGCGCAGACCGAGCAGGGCGCCGTGTCGCTGCTTGTGGCCGACTATCAAGCCGGCGCGGTGCGCGGCTATGCGCAGTTCGACGCGGAGCGACTGGCGGAACTGGGCGAGGCGCCGACGCTGTTCGGTCTCTTCGGCAAGGGCTTCCTCGCCATCACCTTCGACATGGCGACGACCGGCGAGCGCTTTCAGGGCATCGTGCCGCTGGAGGGCGCCAGCCTGGCCACGGCGGCGGAGCATTATTTCGCCCAGTCGGAGCAGATCCCGAGCATCGTGCACATCGCGGTGCGTCACGATGCGGGCGAGGGTTGTCTTGCAGCGGGCATGCTGCTTCAGCACCTGCCGGAGGGCGAGGTGGGCCGCGAGCGGCTGCACGTGCGCAGCGATCATCCGGACTGGGAGCATGCGCTGACACTGGGCCGGACCCTTGGCGATGACGAACTGACCGACCGGACGCTGCCGCTGGCGGACCTCCTCTGGCGGCTGTTCCACGAAGAAGGCGAGATTCGCCTGTTCGAACCGCGGCCCGTCTCCAAGGGGTGCCGCTGCGAAATGAGCCATATCCGTAGCGTGCTCGCGCGCTTTCCGGCGACCGAGCAGGCCGACATGGCGGACGAGCGCGGCATGATCTCGGTCGATTGCGCGTTCTGTTCGCGCCTGTTCGACGTGCCGCTGGCTGAGTTGGCCACCGGCTGACCGGGCCCCGCGCCCCATCCTGCCGCGTCCGCTCGGGCTGGGCGCTTTTCTGCCGTAATTCTGTATCAGTGTCGATTTTCGCCAATCGCGACGCGCCAATGCACGTCAGGATAGGCGCGGGGGACAGGCACCGGCTTGGGCGGCGCCGCGAACGGGGGTGGATGAGAATGGTGCGCTTGTGCGTAAACGCGGCCTGGGTCGCGCTGGCGCTGCTGGGGTCGAGCGGCATGGTGGCCGCACAGCCGCCGGAGTCGGCACCGACGCCGGATGTCCTCACCGCGCTGGAGCCGGGCCTGTGGGAATTCAAGGAGGTGGATCGCCCCGGCGCGCCGGAGCGCCGCTGCATCGCCAATTTGCGCGATCTGTTTCAGCCGGTGCAGCCGCGTCAGGCCTGCCGCCATTTCCTCGCCGAGAACGGGCCGGACCATGCCGCGGTTGCTTATGATTGTGCCGCTCAGGGCCGCGGCCGCACGACGCTGCGCATGGAGACGAAGCGGCTGCTCCGCATCGAATCGCAAGGCATTGCCGAGGGGCGGCCATTTGCCGTCCGGCTGGAGGCGCGGCGGATCGGCGCCTGCTCTGCCACGCAACGCTGAGTGATGAGCCGCTCCCAAGTGGAACCATGCCGGTTCATGCGGCTTGGCTCCCCAAAGATGGCCATTGGGTGTGCGGATGCGGGTAAGCCGATGCTGGGAAGATCGATAAATTTCGAATTTGTCGGTTCTCAATCGAACCAATGCAGTGTTCCTGGAAAGCCGGAGCACTGGCTTTTTCTTGATCGTATGGCTCTAAGAGCCTCGATGCTGCACGCCTACCGGCGAGGCAGGTGCATCCGCCATGTGCCGCCCGGCGCCCCGCCGCGTGGGGTGGCGCGGCTCGCGGATTTGCGGTAGCGCGCCCGGCATGTCCAGCGCCCATCCCGCTCCCGACGACTCGCTCGCGGTCGTGCTGCTGTCCGGCGGCCTCGATTCCATGGTTTCGGCCGGGCTGGCGCGCGAGGCGGGCTGTCGGGTGATTGCCCTCACCATCGACTATCACCAGCGTCACCGCGTCGAGCTGGACGCCGCGCGGGCCGTGGCGGCGGCGGTGGGCGTGGAGCGCCACATCGTGCTGCCGCTCGACCTCTCGACGTTCGGCGGATCGGCGCTGACGGCTGACATGCCCGTGCCCAAAGACGGCGTGCAGGAAGACGGCATCCCGACGACCTATGTGCCGGCGCGCAACATCATCTTCCTCTCGCTCACTCTAGGCCTCGCTGAGGCATCGGGGGCGCGGCGCATCTACATCGGCGTCAATTCGCTCGACTATTCGGGTTATCCCGACTGTCGGCCGGAATTCATCGCGGCGTTCCAACAGATGGCGGCACGGGGCACCAAGGCGGGCGCGGACGGCCACCCGGTGCGTATCGTGGCGCCGTTGCAGCATATGACCAAGGCTGACATCGCGAAGGAAGCGGCGCGGCTGGGGCTGGATGCGGGGCTGAGCTGGTCCTGCTACGACCCCACGCCCGAGGGGCTGCATTGCGGGCTGTGCGATAGTTGTCGCCTGCGGGCCAAGGGCTATGAGGAAGCGGGTCTGCCCGATCCCACGCGCTATGCGGCGCGCCCCTGAGCCACGCGGATGAGCTATGCCGTGAAGGAAATGTTCCTCACCTTGCAGGGTGAGGGGAAGCAGGCCGGGCGTCGGGCGCTGTTCCTGCGCTTTGCCGGCTGCAATCTCTGGTCCGGCCGTGAGGTGGACCGCGCCAGTGCCATCTGCACCTTTTGCGACACGGACTTCGTGGGCACGGACGGCGAGAAGGGTGGGCGCTTCGCCGATGCCGAGGCACTGGCCGATGCCGTCGCAGCGCTTTGGGCGGGGGACGAACGCGAGCGCTTTGCCGTCGTCACGGGCGGCGAACCCATGCTCCAGCTCGACACGGCGCTGATCGACGCGCTGCACGCGCGGGATTTCGAGATTGCAGTAGAGAGCAACGGCACGCTGCCCGCCACACCGGGCATAGACTGGCTGTGCATCAGCCCCAAGGCCGGCAGCACCGTCGTGCAGCGCAGCGGCGATGAGCTGAAGCTGGTCTGGCCGCAGCCCGACATTGACCCGGCGGCGCTGATCGGCTGGGATTTCGGCGCGCATCTGGTGCAGCCTATGGATTGCGGCGATCCAGTATGCAATGCGGCGGCGCGTGAGGCAGCGATTGCACTGGTCATGGCCGATCCGCGCTGGCGGTTGACCCTGCAGACGCACAAGTTGCTGGGGCTGAAATAAGGCGCGGCGCTGCGGCGAGTTGCCTTGGGCGGTGAGGGGATGGCCTCACGCTTCCATTCGCAGGCAATCTGCAATTCCCTGTAGACAAGGACAGGCCACGCAGGATGCGGGCACCGCTGAGCGTGTCATGCGCCCGACGTCGATCCCGCGATGGACCTGATCGTGCCAATGGCCCGGCGGGCGTCCCCGCAGGCTCCGCAATGGCGTACGGCGGTGGGCATCCAAATTGAGCCATTTACTTTCGGCCGAGGAGCATGGCCGCCCGGGCCGCTGCCTGCGCGGGAGCACGGCAAGCGCGCATCGCACGTGGCGCCGGGAAGACCCGTCGCCCCGCCCTATCCTGGAGATCGGTTCAGCAGAGCTGAATCAGAGACGATCCCGGCCCGCGCCTCTATCCGTTCGCCCAAGAGAGCAGGGGCCGGTCCCGCTTCCACGAATGTGGATCAACCCCTAGCGCGCGGCGGGAGCCTTGGTCATGAGCGGTCGCCACCAATCCTCATTGGCGAGATACCAGGCCAGCGTCTGGGCGAAGCCCTCCGCGAAGGTGCGGCGCGGCGCATAGCCCAGTTCGCTGCGCGCCTTGGTCTCGTCGATCGCGTAGCGGCGATCGTGGCCGGCGCGGTCGGTGACGAAGCTCTTGAGACTGGCGCTCGGCGTTCCGCGCCCGGCCGGTGCGTCCGGGAAGCGCGCGGCGAGCGCGGGGTCCGCCGCGAAGGCGCGGTCCACCGTGGCGCAGATTTCCTCGATCACGGTCAGATTTGGCAGTTCCTGGCCGCCGCCGATATTGTAGGTTTCGCCCGGCTTGCCGGCGCGCAGCACCTTCTCGATGCCGTGGCAATGGTCCTCGACGTGCAGCCAGTCGCGCACGTTCATGCCATCGCCATAGATGGGCAGCGGCCGCCCGTGCAGGCAGTTGAGCAGGAAGAGCGGGATGAGCTTTTCCGGGAATTGATAGGGCCCGTAGTTGTTCGAGCAATTGCTCGTCGTCACCTCCAGCCCATAAGTGTGGTGATAGGCGCGCACGAGATGGTCCGAGCCCGCCTTGCTCGCCGAATAAGGCGAATTGGGCGCATAGGGCGTCGTCTCGCAAAAGGCCGGGTCTTCCGGGCCCAGCGAGCCATAGACCTCGTCCGTCGAGACATGGTGGAAGCGGTGCGGCCTGCCCGATCCGTCGAGCCACAGCTTGCGGGCGGCCTTGAGCAGGCTGTGCGTGCCGATGACGTTGGTGGTGACGAAGGCGTCCGGCCCGGTGATCGAGCGGTCGACATGGCTCTCGGCGGCGAAGTGGACGATGGTGTCGATGGCGCGCTCGGTCAGCAGCCTCTCCACCAGTGCGGTGTCGCAGATGTCACCGACGATCAGGTCGACACCGTTCAAGCCGTGGAGATTGGCAGGGTTGCCGGCATAAGTAAGCGCGTCGAGCACCGTCACCGTATCGCCGGGATGATGCGCCGCCCAATAATGCACGAAATTGGCGCCGATGAAGCCGGCGCCCCCCGTCACGAGAAGATTAGCCATTCGCTTTGATCTCTCCCAGCATGCGGCGAAGATTGACGCGCCAGTGCGGTGCCGTCCGCCCCAGCAGCGCGATGGCCGAGCCCTTGTCGAGCACGGAATAGGAAGGGCGTCGCGCGGGCGTGGGATAGGCGTTGGTCGCAATGGGGAGCACCGGCACCTGCCGGTCGAGCAAGCCCAGCGCCAGCGCTTCCTCCTGGATGGCCACCGCGAAATCATACCAGCTCGCCGCGCCGCTATCCGTCCAGTGGTGCGTGCCCTGCGCCCCGGCCGCCGCCAGATCCCACAGCGCCTCTGCGAGACTGCCCGCGAAGGTAGGCGTGCCGATCTGGTCGGCGACCACGCGGACGTCGTCGCGCTCGGCCATCAGGCGCAACATGGTGCGCACGAAATTATGGCCTGTGACGCCATAGACCCACGCCGTGCGCACGATGAGCGCATCCGGCGCGGCGGCCCGCACCGCATTCTCGCCGGCGCGCTTGCTGGCGCCATAGACGCCGAGCGGCGCGACGGGATGATCGGGCGCATAGGGCTGTCCTGCCGTGCCGTCGAACACGAAGTCGGTCGAGACATGGACGAGCCGCGCCCCGACGGCCTGCGCGGCGGCGGCGAGATGGCCCGGCCCCTGCGCATTGATGCGATGGGCCGCGTCCGCCTCGCTCTCGGCCTTGTCCACGGCGGTGTAGGCGGCGGCATTGAGGATCAGCGCCGGCTGCGAGGCCGCAATCACCTGCGCCACGGCGTCGGCATCGCCGATGTCGAGATCGCCGTGGCCCAGCGCGACAAGGTCCACGCCCGCCGGTGCGCTCGCCTGGAGGGCTCGGCCAAGCTGGCCGCCTGCGCCGGTGACGAGGGCTCTCATGGGCTCACTCACGCAAACGTCACGGCCTGCGCCAATGGCTTGCCGGCCTCGTCTTTGGCGGAGAGCTGCGGCGTGATGCCATCGAGCGGCCAGTCGATACCAAGCGTGGGATCATTCCACAGCAGGCTGTGCTCATGCGCCGGATCATAATAGCCCCGGCACTTGTAGAGGAAATCCGTGCCGTCCTCCAGGCAGAGGAAGCCGTGGGCCATGCCCTCGGGCACCCAGAACATGCGCTTGTTGGCAGCGGACAGCTCCACGCCGACCCACTGGCCGAAGGTGGGTGAACTGCGACGCATGTCGACGGCCACGTCGTACACGGCGCCCGCCGTCACGCGCACAAGTTTCCCTTGTGGGCCGGGCTGCTGATAATGGAGGCCGCGCAGCACGCCGCGCGACGAGCGACTGTGATTGTCCTGCACGAACTCGATGTCGAGGCCTGCCTCGCGAAAGGCGCGCGCGTTCCAGCTCTCCATGAAGAAGCCGCGCTCGTCGCCGAACACTTTAGGTTCGATGATGAGCAGCCCCTCGATCGCTGTCTCGATGATGTTCACGCGACACCCCGTTCGAGCAGCTTCACCAGATAGTCGCCATAGCCGGACTTGCGCAGGGGTTCAGCAATGCGCAGCAGTTGCGCGTCGTCGATGAAGCCGGCCCGCCAGGCCAGCTCCTCGGGGCAGCAGATCTTCAGGCCCTGCCGCTCCTCGGTGATGCGCACATAGTTGGCGGCATCGATCAGCGAGCCGTGCGTGCCGGTGTCCAGCCAGGCATAGCCGCGCCCCATCAGCTCCACATTGAGCTCGCCCGCTTCCAGATAGGCGCGGTTGAGATCGGTGATCTCCAGTTCGCCGCGCGGCGAGGGCTTGAGCGCGAGCGCACGTTCCACAGCCTGCCCGTCGTAGAAATAGAGGCCGGTCACCGCATAGTTGGAGCGGGGCGCGTCCGGTTTTTCCTCGATGGTTTCCGCGCGCCCCGCTTCGTCAAAGGAAACGACGCCATAGGCGCGCGGATCGTTCACATAATAGCCGAACACGGTGGCGCCGTCCGTCCGCGCGGTGGCCGAGCGCAGCAGATTGGTGAGGCCGTGGCCGTAGAAGATGTTGTCGCCCAGAATCAGCGCCGAGGGGTCGGTCCCGACGAAATCCGCGCCGATATGATAGGCCTGTGCGAGCCCGCCGGGATGCGGCTGTACGGCATAATGCAGCGTCATGCCCAGGTCCGACCCATCGCCGAGCAGCGCCTGGAAGGCAGCCTGATCCTGCGGCGTGGTGATGATCAGTACCTCGCGGATGCCCGAAAGAATGAGCACCGAGAGGGGATAATAGATCATCGGCTTGTCATAGACCGGCATGAGCTGCTTGGAGACCGCGCGGGTGAGCGGATAGAGCCGCGTTCCCGAGCCGCCGGCGAGGATGATCCCCTTGCGCATCGCTTCCCAATTCCTCCGCCAATCATGGACATCCGGATGGACCCGGCCCTGCCTAGCTGCCCCGCTGTTCGATGCAAGAGCCGAATGGCCGTCGAACCTGAGGTATTTCGTGGCTTTTAGTGTGCGTGCACCAAAAGATCGTGAATCGCTTTGCCTTTTGCCAACAAAGAAATTAGCCCTTCGTCAGTTTTTGGGATGGCATGGGCGCTTGTCACCATGGCCAGCGGAGGAATGCATGGAAACGGCTTATGACTGGCTCACACTGGCCTTGTTTGCCGGCATTATCGTGCTCTTTCTCCAGCGTTCGTCCATGGAAAATCCACCGGACCGGATGATCGACTATCTGCCGCCGGCGCTCGGCTGCGCGGTCGCCAACCAGGCGGGAAATTACGGTATCGAGAAGGACAGTCTGCTGCTCCATGCCACGGCGGTCGTCCTCATTCTGGGCGTCATCGCCTATGTCTGGCTGGTGCTGAAGCCAAAATTGAAATGAAGCCCGAATTGCAATAGGGCGTCGCCGCGCAGCGAGGCCTGGCGCTCCCGGCGTGGTGGCCAGGGAGCGGCTCCTCCGCACGCGGCCAGGTGACGCACCAGGAGGACTTGATACATGAACATCACGATGATCGGCTCTGGTTATGTCGGGCTCGTTTCGGGTGCGTGCTTTGCCGATTTCGGCCATGATGTGATCTGCGTCGACAAGGACGAGCGCAAGATCGCGGCGCTGCATGCTGGGGAAATTCCCATTTTCGAGCCGGGGTTGGATAGCCTCGTCGCCAAGAATGTCGCGGCCGGCCGGCTCTCCTTCACTACGGACTTGGCGCCCGCTGTGGCCGATGCCGACGCCGTGTTCATCGCGGTGGGCACGCCCTCGCGGCGCGGCGACGGCCATGCCGACCTCGCCTATGTCTATGCTGCGGCGGAAGAAATCGCCCATGCGCTCCAGGGCTTTACCGTGGTGGTCGACAAGTCGACGGTGCCGGTGGGGACGGGGGATGAGGTGGAGCGCATCATTCGCGCGACGAATCCGCAGGCGGACTTTGCCGTCATCTCCAACCCGGAATTTCTGCGCGAAGGCGCGGCGATCGACGATTTCAAGCGGCCGGACCGGGTCGTCATCGGCGGTGATGATGAGCGCGCGCTCGAAGTGATGCGGCAGATCTATCGCCCGCTCATGATCGGCCGTTCGCCCATTATCGAGATGAGCCGCCGGGGCGCCGAACTCACCAAATATGCCGGCAATGCCTTCCTCGCCACCAAGATCACGTTCATCAACGAGATCGCCGACCTGTGCGAGAAAGTGGGCGCGGACGTCTACGAGGTGGCGCGCGGCATCGGCCTCGACAACCGCATCGGAAACAAGTTCCTGCACCCCGGCCCGGGCTACGGCGGAAGCTGCTTCCCGAAGGATACGCTGGCGCTGCTCAAGACTGCCGACGATTTCGGAGCGCCGCAGCGCATCGTGGAAACGGTCGTCGCGGTCAACGACGCGCGCAAGCGGGCAATGGGGCAGAAGGTGGTCGAGGCGCTGGGCGGGGACGCGCAAGGCAAGACGGTCGCCGTGCTCGGCCTCACCTTCAAGCAGAACACTGACGACATGCGCGAATCACCCGCCATCGACATCATCGAGACGCTGCAGAAGGCGGGCGCCGCGATCCGCGCCTATGATCCGGAAGGCATGGACCAGGCCAAGCTGGTGCTCAAGGACATCTGCTATTGCGCCAATGCCTATGAGACGGCCCAGGGTGCCGATGCGCTGGTCATCGTCACCGAATGGGACGCGTTCCGTGCGCTCGATCTCGATCGCCTCAAGGGCCTGCTCAACGCGCCCGTGCTCGTCGACCTGCGCAATATCTACCCGCGCAAGCTCGCCGAGGAGGCCGGGTTCCACTACACGGCGGTCGGCCGCTAGGCACCGGGAAAGCCGCGGACCGGACAGGCGCAACCGTTTATCGCCCCGGTATCGCGATCTTTACGCAAATCGAGGATAGGCACGGCAACCGATCTCTTCGTGGGGGAGCAGGCAAGTTGACGATCCGCAAAGTTGTTTTTCCCGTCGCCGGTCTCGGCACGCGTTTCCTGCCGGCGACCAAGGCGGTGCCCAAGGAAATGCTGCCCGTCGTCGACCGCCCGCTCATCCAATATGCCGTGGACGAGGCGCTGGAGGCCGGCATTGAGACGATGATCTTCGTCACCGGGCGCGGCAAAGGCGCCATCGAGGATCATTTCGACATCGCCTATGAGCTGGAACGCACCCAGGCGGACCGGGGCAAGAGCATCGATGCGCTCAAGGGCACGCGCCTGGCGCCCGGCAACGCCGTCTTCGTGCGCCAGCAGGAGCCGCGGGGGCTTGGCCATGCCATCTGGTGCGCGCGCGACATCATTGGCGATGAACCCTTCGCCATCATCCTGCCCGACGAGTTGCTCGTCGGCCGTGGCAAGGGCTGCCTCGCCCAGATGGTCGAGCAATATGGCAAGGTCGGCGGCAATCTGGTCTGTGCGCTGGAGGTGCCGATGGCGGAGACCCCCAGCTACGGCGTCATCGATCCCGGCAAGCGCGATGGTGTGCTCACTGAAGTGAAGGGCCTCGTCGAAAAGCCCGCGCCCGGCACCGCGCCTTCCAATCTCATGCTGCCCGGCCGCTACATTCTCCAGCCCGAGGTGCTTGCGTTGCTGGCCACGCAGGAGGCGGGCGCAGGGGGCGAAGTGCAGCTCACCGACAGCATGGCCAAGCTCATTGGCCGCCAGCCCTTCCATGGCGTCACCTTCGATGGCGAACGCTTCGATTGCGGCTCCAAGCTCGGCTTTGCCCAGGCGAACTTCGCCCTGGCCGCGCGCGATTCGGTTATGGGCGAGGACCTGAAGCGCTGGGCGCGGACGCTGTTGGGCTGAGCGCTCTTGCGCTTTGGAGTCCGCATTTTCCGAGCCGTTGGACCGATCCAACGGACGCGCAAATGGGTCAGCTCTTATATTCGATCAGATTGTTGCGGCGCCGGCGCAGGCGATTGAGCCAATAGCGCAGCATACCGCCGGTCTGGGCGAATTTGCCGATCAGCAGCCACCAGGCCTTGAACGCGGCGAAGCGCGGCGAAAAGCCGGCCCGTCGCGCACGCCAGGTCAGGCGCACCCATTGCAGCGGATAGAGGCCGGCGAGCAGCGCGGCAGGAAGGAGCGGCCACCAAGCGCCGCCCGCCAGCGCGCCGATGAACAGGGCGAGAATGGCGCATGGCAGGGCGACCGCCCAGAAGATGTTGCTGTTCCGCTGCCGGCGGGCGTGCGCGAAGCCGTGGCGGCCATGACGGGCACAATGCTCGGCAAAGGCATGGCCCGCCCGGCGACTGCGCCGCCATTGCTGGCGCGCGTGCATGATGGCGGCATCATGGCGCGTCATCTCGGCGTCGAGGCGGCGGATGCGCCAACCCTGGCGCCCGAGCCGCAGGCACAGGTCGGGCTCCTCGCCGGCAATCAGATCGTCGCTGTAACCGCCGGCCTCCTTGAGCGCGGCAACGCGGAACAACACGTCACCGCCGCAGGCCGCGACCAGCCCCACCGGCACGTCCCACTCGTCGTCGCATAGCGCATTGTAGAGGCTGGCCTCGGGGAAGCGCTCGCGCCGACGCCCGAAAACGGCGCAGAGTTGGGGGTCGGCGCGCAGCGCGTCCAGCGCTGTGTCGATCCAGCCGGGCGCGAACTCGCAGTCCCCATCCACGAACTGCACATAGTCGAGCTGCGGGTGCGCTTCGAGCAGCGCGCGCCATCCGGCGTTGCGGGCCCGCGCAGCCGTGAACCCCGTCGTCGTAGCGAGGCGGATCACCGCGACGCCCGCTGCCTGTGCGGCTTCGACACTGCCGTCGGTCGATCCGGAATCGACATAAACGGCGGGAAAACCCGGCGGCAGGCTGGCAAGACAGGCCTTGAAGCGCTCTCCTTCGTTGCGGCCGATCGCGACAATGCCGCACTGGACCCTAGTCCCAGCGATACTGGATTCGCGCATTTGGGTCATGGCCGGCCGCTATTCTCCCTCTAGCAACCCTTGCCCCAGCCGGTGTCGGCGGGCAACCCGCAAGAATGGGGCCGGCTTTCCTGTCGTGCAATACGCGGCAGTGCTGATGGCACGCGCGGCGAAGCGGGCTTTGTTTACGCACCACCGCTATGATATTGGCGCAAACGGTGCCAAGGCGGTGGCGGATTGCCGTGGGGAATCACAAGGCTGTGACGAAAAGCGTTTCCGTCATCATCGTCAACTACGGCACCGCCGCGCTCGCGCTCCAGGCCGTGGAGAGCGTTCTGGATCGCTCACACGGCGCTTATGCCGTGGACGTGCATCTGGTCGACAACCGGGGACCGGGGGACGATGCCGCGCTGCTGCGCGCAGCTCATGCCGAGCGCGGCTGGGCGGATCGCGTCACGCTCTACATCGAAGACAGCAATCTTGGCTTTGGGCGCGGCAATAATGTCGCGCTGGACGCGCTGGCCGCGCGCGCTGCACCGCCCGACTATATTTTCTTCCTCAACCCCGATGCGCGGCTGGATAACGGCGCCATCGAGATCCTTGCCGATTTCCTGGAGGACAATCCCCGTGCAGCGATTGCCGGCGCGGCCATCGTACGGGAGCATGGCAGCCGCGTGCCGGCAGCCTTCCGCTTTCCCGGCTTCGCCAGCGAATTCGGCCAGGCGGCCGCATTCGCCCCGCTCGCGCGCCTATTCTCCCGCAGGCTGGTCGCGCTACCACCCGACATGGGTCGCCAGCAGGTCGATTGGGTGTCCGGCGCGGGCTTCATGTCCCGCTTCTCCACGCTCCTCCAGTGCGGGCCGTTTGATCCAGATTTCTTTCTCTATTTCGAGGAGACCGAGCTCATGTGGCGCATTCGTCGGGCCGGCCACGAAATTTGGTATGTGCCCGAGGCGCGCATCGAACATGCCGCCGGCGCAGCGACGGGGCTGCAAGGCGGCCGCCGGCGCAACGGGCCTCTCCCCAGCTACTGGTATGACAGTTGGCGACTCTACAATCTCAAGACGCGGGGTCGGGCGGGCACGCTGGCGATGGGGCTGGTGCGCATGGCGGGCGGCTGCGTCAACGTCGTCCAGCGCGGCCTGCGCGGCCGCCGACCCGATCTGCCGGCGCGCTTCTTCCGCGATTTTGGCCGGCACGTTTTGCGTCCGTTGCTCGGCCCCGGCTCTGCCGGTCAAGTGCATGGCCGCGCTCCGGTCCGGCCGCAGTCGGAGACACCGTCTTGAGCGACAGCGCTCCGCCGCCAGTCTCACGCCGGGCCAAGGCACCGCCGCTGCCCCGGGGCGACCGCAATATGAACCCGCCTGGCATTTCGCTGCGTGCGCTAGTGGCCGAGGATTACGCCACGCATGATCGCGACTGGCTGAGCCAGGGTTTTTGGACGCTATTCTGGCATCGCTTCGGCAACTGGCGCATGGGCGTCCGCCCGAAGCTGCTGCGCATGCCGCTGACGCTGATCTACCGCATCATGTTCAAGATGTGCGAGTGGGTCTGCGGGATCAAGCTCTCCTACAATGTGCCGGTGGGGCGTCGTGTTCGAATCGATCATTTTGGTGGGATGATCCTGGGCGCACGGTCGATCGGTTCGGACGTCACGCTGCGTCAGAACACCACGCTCGGCGTGGCCGAATTGACGGACCTGAACGCCAAGCCCACCATCTGCGACGGCGTCCAGATCGGCACGGGAGCTGTCATCGTGGGCGATATCACTATCGGGGAAGGCGCCATTATCGGCGCCAATGCCGTGGTGACCAAGGATGTCCCGCCGCGCGCCGTCATGGGCGGCGTGCCCGCGCGGCTCATCCGCATGCGCGATCCCGGCGAATAAAGGGCTTTCGGGCTGGAGACGCTCGTCCGGCGATTTGGCCTCTGCGGACGGCAGGAACGGGGAGCGGCGATATTGGGATGGGCCCCTTCCTGCCCCTGCTTATCTCTTCGCCCCGTATCCTCCTGAGAGCCGAGCCAAGCGGCGCGACAAATCGCGGGCTGGCTATGGGGGTAACGGGATTGATCTCTACCGCAGGCGAGAGGCGAAGGAGTATTAGCGCCGTGACCGGCCTTTCCTCCCAGCCCGAACCCATTTTGAGCTTATGGTCGTGCCCTGCCGGCATGAGCCAGCAATGTGAATAGGCGGGCGCGGGGCCCCTTTGGTCATCGCTCGCCAGCAAAAGATTTCCGCAATGTGCAGACCGGGAGCCCTCCAACCTCTCTGCTGCGCGCCGCCCGGAAAAACAAACGGCGCGCCCTGCATCCAGGGCGCGCCGTCATGTTAGTGCAGGGCGGAAGCGCGGCGGCTTCAACCCACCCCGATCAATGTTCCTTGTTGGCCCAGATCGACTGGTAGGACATGTAGGCCAGCACCGAGGCGAAAAGCAGGAAGATAATGACGGCAAGGCCCGTGCTCTTGCGCGCTTCCATCTTCGGCTCGGCCGTCCAGGTGAGGAATGCCGCGACGTCCTTGGCCATCTGGTCGACCGTCGGGTTGGGCTGGCCTTCGCCATAGGTCACCTGGCCGTCGGCCGTGAGCGGCGGCGCCATGGCGAGGTTCAGGTTGGCGAAATAGGGGTTGTAGTGCAGCCCTTCGCCGGTCTTGGCATCCGGGAACTTGCGCAGCAGCTCGGCCGGCTGGTCCCGATAGCCCGTCAGCAGCGAATGGACATAGTTGGCGCCGTCGTGCCGTGCCTTCGTGATGAGCGAGAGATCTGGCGGAATGGCGTTGTTGTTGGCCGCGCGGGCCGCCACGTCATTGGCGTAGACCAGCGGGAAGCGGTCGGCCGGCACGCCTTCGCGCGTCGTCGCCTCACCCGTCTTCGGGTCGACATCGGGCACCTGACGGGCCTTGGCGATCGCCTTGATCTCGGCCTCGTTGTAGCCGAGGTCAGCCAGGCTGCGGAACGCCACCTGATGGATCGAGTGGCAGGCCGCACAGACTTCCGAATAGACTTGGAAGCCGCGTTGCAGCTGCGCCTTGTCATAATGGCCGAATGGGCCGTTGAAGCTCCACGCCACCTGGCGGGGATGCTCGTGGAACTCGCTTTCCGCCGTGGGCGTGGAGGGGGTCGAGACGAACGCGACCAGGCCGTTGAGGAAGGTCAGCAGCAGCATGCCGCTGAAGAAGATGCCGACGAGGGCGCCGAGGATACGAACCATTGTCTATGCCCCCTTATCAAGCCTGGCCGGTGGGCTGCAGATCGCTGCCCGTACCCGGAAGCGCATCGCGCTCACCCTTGAACTTGCTCTTCGCCAGCACCGCTTCGGTGATGGAACCCGGCAACGCGCTCGGCTTCTCGTAGATGCAGATGAGCGGCAGGATGATGAGGAAATGCGCGAAATAATAAGCCGCCGCGATCTGGCTGATCATCACATAGGGCTCTTCCGCCGGCGCGCCGCCGCAGTAGCCCAGGACCAGCACGTCCAGAACGAGAAGCAGGAAGAACTTCTTGAACAGCGGCCGGTAGTTGCCCGAGCGGACCGGCGAGGTGTCGATCCACGAGAGGAAGAACAGCAGCAGGATCGAGGCGAACATCGCCAGCACGCCGAGCAGCTTCGCCGGGATGATGACGATGCCGGTGAACGGAATGGCGAGATCCATCGTGAAGGCGCGCAGGATGGCGTAGAACGGCCAGAAATACCATTCGGGCACGATGTGCGCCGGCGTGCTCATTGGGTTGGCCGGGATATAGTTGTCCGGATGGCCGAGCGCATTGGGGGCGAAGAACACCACCGCCGCAAAGATGAGCAGGAAGATGGCGAGGCCGAAGCCGTCCTTGGCGGTGTAATAGGGATGGAAGGGCACAGTGTCCTGCGGACCCTTCACTTCAACGCCGGTCGGGTTGGACGAACCGGGGATGTGCAGCGCCCAGATGTGCAGGACAATGACGCCCGCAATCACGAACGGCAGCAGATAGTGCAGCGAGAAGAAGCGGTTGAGCGCGGCATTCCCCGGCGCAAAGCCGCCGAGCAGCCAGGTCTGGATCGGCTCGCCCACGATCGGGATCGCCGCGAACAGGCCGGTGATGACCTGTGCGCCCCAGAAGCTCATCTGCCCCCAGGGCAGCACATAACCCATGAAGGCAGTGGCCATCATGAGCAGGAAGATGACGACGCCCAGCAGCCACACCATCTCGCGCGGCGCCTTGTAGGAGCCGAAATAGAGACCGCGGAAGATGTGGATGTAGACGATGATGAAGAAGAAGCTTGCCCCGTTGGCGTGCGCGTAGCGCAGCAGCCAGCCCCAGTTCACGTCGCGCATGATGTGCTCGACCGAATCGAAGGCGACCCCCGCATTGGCGGCGAAGTGCATCGCCAGCACGATGCCGGTCACAAGCTGGATGGTGAGCGCGACGCCCGCCAGAACACCGAAGTTCCAGAAATAGTTGAGGTTGCGGGGTACCGGATAGCCGGCGCCGACCGCGTTGTAGACGAGGCGGGGGAGCGGAAGCCGCTCATCCACCCACTTCATCACCGGATTTTTGGGTGCGTAGTGCTCAGCCCAGGGAAAGCTCATTATCTTTATCCTCAGCCTACAAGAATGGCGGTGTCGGAGGTGAACTGATACGTCGGCACCACTAGGTTCTTGGGCGCCGGACCCTTGCGGATGCGGGCAGCCGTATCATAATGCGAGCCGTGGCAGGGGCAGAAATACCCGCCGAACTCGCCCCGGTTCTCGCCCTCGGCGGCGCCGAGCGGCACGCAGCCCAGATGGGTGCATACGCCCATGGTCACCAGCCACTGGCTGTGGCCCTCGATGGTACGCTCCGCCAACGTCTGCGGGTCGCGCAACGTGCTGGGATCGACGGCGTTGGCCTCGGCGATTTCCTTCTCGGTGAGGTGCCGCACGAACAGCGGCTGCGAGCGGAACACCGCTTTCACGGCCTGTCCGGCCTCGATGGCGGAAAGATCGACCTCGGTGGTGGCCTGCGCCAACACGTCGGCGCTCGGGCTCATTTGCGTGATGAGCGGGCCCAGGACGGCGAGACCGCCGACACCCGCGAAGCTCACGGCGGCGACATTGATGAAGTCGCGGCGACGCACGCCCTCGCCTTCTTCGATCACCGCTTCTGCCCCATGCACTTCTGTCGCCATGCCTGCCTTAGCCTCCCTTTGCCGGGCGGCAGGAAGAAGCGCCGCCAGACGTGATGCGCAGACGGTGCTCGCTCCGTTCATTCTCAACGGGTCAGGAATGACGCTTCCGTTCGCGGAAAACGTCCAGCCCCCAAAGGATGATGCGACACACCGCGCGCCGGGAACCCCCCGGCGCGTTCCGGGGCCTGATAGCGCCCTTGATCGCGATTTGCCAACAGCCAATTTGCGCTTTTTGCCCGCATTGTGACCGGAGCGCGAGGCGGGCGCGCCGCCGCGCTTTGACGGCGACGCGGCGCGCGATAGGAGACGGCCATGCGCATTGCCCTCTACCAGCCCGACATTGCCGGCAATGTCGGCACCATCCTGCGACTCGCCGCATGCTGGCGCATGCCCGTGGACATCGTCCTGCCCTGCGGCTTCCCCGCCTCGGACGCGCAACTGCGACGCGCTTCCATGGACTATGGCGCCGCCGCCGACGTGACCCGCCACGCCGATTTCACCGCCTTTGCCGCCGCCCGGCTCGCCGGCGGAGCGCGGCTCGTCGCGCTCACCAGCGCTGGCGACACATCGCTTTACGAGGCCGGCTTTCGGGCGGACGACATTCTGCTCATGGGCCGCGAGAGCGCGGGTCTGCCGGACGAGCTGCATGCCCGCGCGGATTTGCTGGTGCGCATTCCCATGGCGGAGGGATTTCGGTCCTTGAACCTGGCGGTGGCATCGGGCATCGCCCTGGGCGAAGCGATGCGGCAGACAGGATTGATGCCCCGATGACCTCGATTTCCCCTTCGACCCCTTCCTCTCTCGACGCTGAGCAGATTGCCGCGCGCGACTGGTTCGAATCGTTGCGCGACCGGATCTGCGCGGAATTCGAAGCGATCGAGCGCGAAGCAGGGAGCGATGCCGCCTTCGATTATCTGAGTTGGTGGCGTGAGGAGGAGGGGCGCCCCGAGGGAGCGCTTGAACAGGGCGGTGGCGGCGGCGGCACGCGCGGCGTCATGAAGGGCAAGGTGTTCGAGAAGGTGGGCGTCAACGTCTCCACCGTGGGCGGCACTTTCGCGCCCGAATTCGCTCGGACCATCAACGGCGCTCAGGATAACCCCGCCTTTTTCGCCACCGGCATCAGCCTGGTGGCGCACATGACCAATCCGCATGTGCCCGCCGTGCACATGAACACGCGCTTCCTCGTGACGACCAAGCGCTGGTTCGGCGGCGGCGCAGACCTCAATCCTGCGCTGCCCTATGCGGAGGATACGACCGATTTTTATGCCGCCTTCAAGGCCGCCTGCGATGCGCACGACCCGGATTATTATGCGCGGTTCAGCCAGTGGGCAGAGGATTATTTCTACATTCCCCATCGCCAGACCCATCGCGGCGTGGGCGGCATCTTCTACGATCATCTGGAAGGGGATTTCGAGGCGAATTTCGCCTTCACCCGCGCGGTGGGCGAAACCTTCCTCGCCGTGTTTCCGCGCATCGTGCGCCGCCGCATGGGCCTGGCCTGGACGGCGGAAGACGAAGCCTGGCTGCTCGCCTGGCGCGGACGCTATGCGGAGTTCAACCTGGTGTACGACCGCGGCACGCTGTTCGGCCTCAAGACCGGCGGCAATGTCGACGCGATCCTGATGAGCCTGCCGCCCCGCGTTACCTGGGGGTGAGTTGGGAAGGCGGCGAGGGTCTCCTCAGCCGCCGGCGCCCGGGAGCCAGGACGCACCGCTGCGCCCCTGCGCGTGCCCGGTGCAGGCGCGGTAGATGGCTGCGGCCAGCAGCGCCAGGAACGCTGCGAAGGCCGAGGCGACCAGGCCATTCACGATACTGACGGCCAGCGCTGCCAGGTCCTTGGGCAGCAGCAGCAGCGCGCCCAGGCCGACCAGCGTGGTCGCTACCGTGCTCACCACCTGCACGGTGAAATAGAGGATGAACAGCATCAGAAAGATCCGCCAGCCATTGCCGCGCGTCAGGGTAAAGCTGCGCTGGATCAGTTCCAGCGGATTGCTGCTCTTCTCCGCCGCCGCAACCGCCGCGATGAGGAAGAGGCGCGCCAGCAGATAGAAGCCCGGCAGGATCAACAGCATGAAGCCCACGAAGAAGCCTACGCCCTGCAGGATATTGGCGAGGACATAGCCGGGGAGCAGCAGCAGCGCGGCTTTGAGCGATTCGCCCACGGTCAGCCGTTCGGGCCGCAGCAGCAGCACCAGCATGGCGAGCACGGCGAAGGCGACGATAAGGCCCAGCCCTAGGAGGGTGGGCCAGTTATCTGCATAATATTGCAGCATCTGCTGATAGACTTCTTCGCGCGGCGCGTCACGAGCCGGTGCTTCCGGCGCCTTGGCGAGAAGCCCGCCCAGCACCGTGGGCAGCAGCACGAACATGCCGGAAATTGCCCCGAGCAGGTCCTTGTTTGCCGCGCCCATGGCCCGGACATCGTCCCAGACGCGATTGAGGTCGATCTTGCTCACCGGTCACTCCCTTGCTGCGCGACCGATAAGCAAATTCGCGACGCATGACCAGCGCTCGCGCGCGCCTTGCCAATCGGGGCGTGAGGGGCCATGCCGCGCCCATGGCTACGCCCTCTGCATCCACGTCCTCTGCCATCAGGTCCGTGCAGGCGCCCGGACCCGCAGCCGTCGAATGGCGGGTCGATGCCGGGCTTACCGATTATGCCACGGCGCTTGCCGACATGGAGGCGCGCGCCGCCGCGCTCGCCGAGGGGCGTGCGGGGGAGCGGATCTGGCTGCTGGAGCATCCGCCGCTCTACACGGCCGGCACCAGCGCGCGCGCGCCGGACCTGCTGGAGGCGCGCTTTCCGGTGTATGTCACGGGGCGCGGCGGGCAATATACTTATCATGGCCCCGGCCAGCGCATCGTCTATCTGACGCTCGACCTGGGCGCGCGCGGGCGCGACCTGCGGCGCTTCGTGCAGGCGCTGGAGCAATGGAGCATCGCCGCGCTCGGGCAACTCGGCCTCGCCTGCTGGACGGCGCCGGGGCGGATCGGCATCTGGACTCAGGGGCCGGACGGGCAGGAAGCGAAGATCGGCGCCATCGGCGTGCGCGTGCGCCGCTGGGTGACG
>DASRXY010000310.1:0-7771 GCA_035654035.1 Sphingobium sp.
CCATCGAGGGTGTCGAGACTGGCGGCGAAGGCGCGGCGGCCGGGCCGTCGCTCAACACGCTGCTCGCCACGGCCGATGTGGCCGCTGGCGAAAAGGTCTTCGCCAAGTGCATGGCCTGCCACACGATCAACCAGGGCGGCGCTAACGGCATTGGCCCCAATCTCTGGGCCACGCTGGGCGAGGCTATTGCGGTGGGCAAGGCGGGCTTCGCCTTCTCCGACGCGCTCAAGAAAGTGGGCGGCACCTGGACTTTCGAACAGATGGATCATTGGCTGGCCAGCCCGCGCGATTTCGCGCCCGGCACCAAGATGAGCTTCGCGGGTCTGAGCAAGCCGCAGGACCGCGCCAACATCATCGCCTATATGAACGCGCAGGGCTCCAATCTGCCGCTGCCCGCCGCCGACGCCGAGCCCGAAGCGGCCGCCGAGGCAGGAGCAGGCGCGGACAATGCCGCGGCGCCGGCCGAGGGTGACAATGCGGCCGCACCGGCGGCGGACGCTGCCGCGGAATAAGCGCGGAGCAAGCGGCGGGGACGCACGCGGTGCGCCGGCGCCTGCCGAACAAAGCGATATCATGCGGGACCGTGCGCCGGAGGCGTTCGGTCCCGCTGCTTTTTGGGCATAAGACCCGGGCGCTTAGAGCATGGCCTTGGCGCGCGCGATCACGAACAGGCCAGAATGGGAAGCGTCTTCCATTCAAAAAAGCCGTGCTCCTGCACGGGCAGGAGCCCATTGAGGCAACGGGGTTCGGCTGGGCCCTGAGTTCCTACCTGTGCAGGAGCACAAGGACGCGCTGAGGGGCAGGCCTGGAGCAGACGGTTACGCCGGTGTCGCCGCCAGTGACTTGCCGGTCCCGCGCGAGAGGTTTGGCGGGCCGATCATCATCAAGCGTATTAACCGATGACGCTCGCTGCCATCCAACTGCTCTCCCGCCTCCCAGAAAGGCCGGAACACGGGCCGCAGCCGTTCCCTCAGCAGGTGCCCAGAGCCTCGCAGGCGTAAAATGCGTCGATGACGGCCCAGCCCTCCTCCGCCGTTTCCACCCAATTGATGAGATCGAGGTCGCGCGGACTGATGACTCCTTCTTCGGCCAGTGCCTCGAAATTGACGACCCGGTTCCAGAACTCGCGCCCGTAGAGCAGGATGGGGATGCGCTTCATCTTCCCGGTCTGAATGAGTGTGAGCAGCTCGAACAGCTCGTCGAACGTGCCGAAGCCGCCGGGGAAAACGGCAAGCGCCCGCGCGCGCATGCTGAGGTGCATCTTGCGCAGCGCGAAATAGTGGAAGCGGAAGGACAGCTCCGGCGTCACATAACGATTGGGCGCTTGTTCGTGCGGCAGCAGGATGTTCATGCCGATGGTCTTGGCGCCGACATCGGCAGCCCCCCGATTGGCGGCTTCCATCATCGAGGGCCCACCGCCCGAGCAGACCACGAAATTGCGCCAGCCGCTGGCGCTGACCGGATATTGCGCCGCGAAGCGGGCCAGCTCGCGCGCGACGTCGTAATAACGCGCTTTCGCCGCCAGCCGCTCGGCGATAGCGCGCTCGGCAGGGCTGGCCGCCGCATCGATCAGGGCCTGGGCCTGATCCGGCGGCGGAATGCGCGCGGACCCATAAAAGACGAAGGTGGACGCGATCCGCGCTTCGTCCAGCAGCAGTTCGGGCTTCAGCAATTCGAGCTGGAAGCGCACTGGCCGCAGCGCGGGCTGGAGCAGGAACTCATTGTCCTGGAAAGCCAGCCGATAGGCGGCGCTGGTCGTCTGGGGCGAATGGATGTCTTCCCAGCCCTCCCGTACCTCTTCCTCGGCGTGACGGAAGCGGGGCTGCTCGACGGGTTCTGGTTCACTCATGGATGGGTCTGTTCTCGCGGATCATCGGAAAGGGACGGGTGAAGGGCTGCAGCCCGTATCACCGGCAATAGCGCCCCTTGCCGCCCATGTCGAAATGCAGATGGTCGCGATGCGCGCTGTTATAGTCCGGGCTCAGGACGGTGCGGAAGCGCTTGCAGGCGCTGGCGTGGATCGCCTGGAGGAATTGCGCGGTCGGCCCATCGTCGCGCCAGTTGGAGAGAATGGAGATGCGCCGCCCGTCCGCCAGCACGAAGGCCGAGATGTCGATGGCGTTGGCACGGCCATGCTCGCTAAGCTTGCCGGCGATGGTGCCGCCCGAGCCGCGCACGTCGCGGCATGCATAGGTGCCGAACGTCTCGACACGCACGACCTCGCTGCCCAGATAGAGCCGTGCCGCCGGGCGCACCGCATAGCGGGTCCAGGCCGCGAAATGCGAGGCCAGATCGCAGGTCATCGCGCCAAGATTGGCGGTGGGCGTGCCGAAATCGAGCAGCTTTACCGCATCGATGATCGCGCAGCCGCCGCCGCGCTGCTGATTGGGCAGGGTTTCGAAGCGCACTTGCGCGGCGTTGAGGCGCCCGACGCACTGGCGGAACGCCGCACCGTCCGGCATCGCCTGCGGCCGCGCCTGTGTCGCGGGCCGGGGCTTGGCTGCCGCGCGCGTGCGCGATGGCGGCTGGCCGCCGCCCACGCAGCCGGCAAGGCCGGTCAGCGCGATCAGCGCCACCACCCCCAAAATGCGTGACCCCCGGCATCGGCTGAGCATGGTCGCTCTTATAAGCCACGGGCAACACGGCGCAAACCGCGATGCTCTGCTCATGCGCCATGCTGCGCCGGAGCGAGTCGCAAACAGGATGGCATGATGAAAAAAGCCGGAGCGTCGTGTGACGCCCCGGCCTTCTTTCACCAAAATGTCGCTCGATCAGGCGAAGGCGACGGCCGTCCGGCGACGCCGCATCGCGAAGCCCACTGCGCCGAAGCCGGCGATCAGCAGGGCCCAGCTCGCCGGCTCGGGGACGACGGGGGTATCGGTGTAATAGAGCGTGGCGCTCGAGAAGCCGCCGAAGCCGGCAGGCGTCGTAATCGCGATCGACGAGAGCGGATCCGTGATGTTGAGCTTGTAGATCGCCGAAGGGCCGCCCTTGTACTCGCTCTGGCCCTTGCCCCAATGGATGCCGATGAAGACGGTCCCATAGAGCTCGTGCCCCGTGAAGCTGAGCGTGTCGCCGACACCGAGCGCATCCTGCAGATAGGTCGAGCCCGACGCATAGAGCATGTCGAAATCGATCGCCGGGCCCGCATAGCCAAGGAAGGCCAGCGCGGCCTGCTGCAGCGCGACGTCGCTGTCACTATTGGAGAAGATCGTCCCCTGATTGCCTTCGATGCCATTGGCATAATAGCCCGCACAGCTGGGGTCCGCGACGGGCGTCAAGCTCGTGAAGACAGCGCTTGAACTGCCGCAGGTCACCGGAACGGCGGCAGTGGCAGGCGCCGACAGGGCGCACAGAGCGACGCCCGCGACAAGAGTCGAAGTGTAAAGAGCTTTCATGATCATTCCCCACCCACTGGAGACCGGACAAACATCCCACTCGTCCGGCTGTGAAATGCTTCACATCTGAGGCTTCTATATAGCAGCATCTCGCCGGGATTAGGAGGTTGTTAACCTTCATCTCGAAAGGTTGTGCAACTTTGGGACAACTGTGCGGCCGCAGTAGATTTGACGTTACGGCAGGCGTGTCATTTGACCCTGTCGGTGGTCTGTTCGTGCCGGCAGACGGGCGTCCACTCTCCCCCTTCGATACCGGCGAATTCGCCGTTGGAGGGCGTCGCCGGCGGCCCATCCTGCATCGACTCGCATCGCGACTCGGCATGCGGGCCGGCGCGATCCGCGATTGACTCGGTCGTTCAAATCTTTATGGCCGCCGGCGGGCCACGCGGTCCCAACGCCGCGCGTGCTCTCTGCAAGGAGACGCAACACATGACTGAGGTTACCAAGCCGGGCATTAAGCCCGCGCGCCCCTATTTCTCGTCCGGACCCTGCGCGAAGCCGCCCGGTTACAGCCCCGACAAGCTGGCCACCGAGGTCCTCGGACGCTCTCACCGCTCCAAGCTTGGCAAGACGCGTCTCGCATACTGCATCGAGCTGATGCGCGAGCTGCTGAACCTGCCTGAGACGCACCGCATCGGCATCGTGCCCGGCTCCGATACCGGCGCCTTCGAGATGTCGATGTGGACGATGCTCGGCGCCCGTCCGGTCACGACGCTGGCCTGGGAAAGCTTCGGTGAAGGTTGGGTCACCGATGTCGCCAAGCAGCTCAAGCTCGATCCCACGATCGTGCGTGCCGACTATGGCCAGCTCCCTGATCTCAAGGCGATCGACTGGTCGAACGACGTGCTCTTCACCTGGAACGGCACGACCTCGGGCGTGCGCGTCCCCAATGCCGACTGGATTCCCGACGACCGGCAGGGCCTCGCCTTCGCCGACGCGACCAGCGCGGTCTATGCTTACGACATTCCGTGGGACAAGATCGATGTCGCCACCTTCTCCTGGCAGAAGGTGCTGGGCGGCGAGGGCGGCCATGGCGTGCTGATCCTGGGTCCGCGCGCGGTCGAGCGGCTGGAGCAGCACACCCCGAGCTGGCCGCTCCCCAAGGTCTTCCGCCTCATGTCCAAGGGCAAGCTGGCCGAGGGCATCTTCAAGGGCGAGACGATCAACACACCCTCCATGCTCGCAGTCGAGGATGCGATCCTCGCGCTTGAGTGGGCCAAGTCCGTCGGCGGCGCCAAGGGGCTCATCGCCCGCGCGCGGGCCAATGCCGATGCGCTGAACCGCATCGTCGAGACGCGTGACTGGCTCGGCCATCTCGCCGCCGATCCGGCGAGCCGCTCGATCACCAGCGTGTGCCTGACAGTGTCGGGCGCGGACGCCGACTTCATCAAGAAGATGGCTGGCCTGCTCGAGAAGGAAGACGCCGCCTATGACGTGGCGGGCTATCGCGACGCGCCTCCGGGCCTGCGCATCTGGTGCGGCGCCACTGTCGACACCGCCGATATCGAGGCGCTCGGCCCCTGGCTCGACTGGGCCTATGCCGAGACGAAGGCCGCCCTGGCGGCGGCCGCCTGATCTAAACACGATTCCGTCATTCCGGCGTAAGCCGGAGTCTCGGGCGCCAACGCACATTGCATCCGCCCGAGATCCTGACGGTCGTCAGGATGACGTCTGGAGACAAACCATGACCAAGCCCAAAGTGCTCATTTCCGACAAGATGGACCCGCAGGCGGCGCAGATCTTCCGCGACCGCGGCATCGAGGTGGACGAGATCACCGGCAAGACGCCCGAGGAACTCAAGGCCATCATCGGCCAGTATGACGGCCTCGCCATCCGCAGCGCGACCAAGGTGACCAAGGAGATCCTGGACGCCGCCACCAATTTGAAGGTGATCGGCCGCGCCGGCATCGGTGTCGACAATGTCGACATCCCCTATGCCTCGGCCAAGGGCATCGTGGTGATGAACACGCCGTTCGGCAACTCCATCACCACTGCCGAGCACGCCATTGCGCTGATGTTCGCCCTCGCGCGCCAGCTTCCGGAGGCCGATGCTTCCACCCAGGCCGGCAAGTGGGAGAAGAACCGCTTCATGGGCGTGGAAGTCACCGGCAAGACGCTGGGCCTGATCGGTGCCGGCAACATCGGCTCCATCGTCGCCAGTCGCGCGCTGGGCCTCAAGATGAAGGTCGTCGCTTTCGATCCCTTCCTCTCGCCCGAGCGCGCGGTGGAAATGGGCGTAGAGAAGGTCGATCTCGACACGCTGCTCGCCCGCGCCGACTTCATCACGCTGCACACGCCGCTTACCGACCAGACGCGCAACATCCTGAGCCGCGAGAATTTGGCCAAGACCAAGAAGGGCGTGCGCATCATCAACTGCGCGCGCGGCGGTCTCATCGACGAGGCTGCGCTCAAGGAGGCGCTGGACAGCGGCCATGTGGCAGGCGCGGCGCTCGATGTGTTCGCGGTCGAGCCGGCCAAGGAAAATCCGCTGTTCGGTACGCCGGGCTTCATCTCCACGCCGCATCTGGGCGCGTCCACCAGCGAGGCGCAGGTCAATGTGGCGCTGCAGGTGGCCGAGCAGCTTAGCGATTATCTGCTGACCGGCGGCGTCACCAACGCGCTCAACATGCCGAGCCTCAGTGCCGAGGAAGCGCCCAAGGTGAAGCCCTATATGGCGCTGGCCGAGAAGCTGGGCAGCCTGGTGGGCCAGCTCTCCCACGGTGGCACGCCGCGCATCTCGATCCACACCGAGGGCGCCGCGACCGAACTCAACCAGAAGCCCATCGTCAGCGCCGTGCTTGCCGGCCTGATGCGCGTCCACTCGGACACGGTGAACATGGTCAACGCGCCCTATCTCGCCAAGGAGCGGGGCATTGAGGTGCGTGAAGTCAAGACCGAGAAGGAAGGCGACTATCACACGCTGCTGCGCGTCTCGGTGAAGACGGAAGCCGGCGAGCGCTCAGTGGCCGGCACGCTCTTTTCCAACAGCCAGCCGCGCCTGGTCGAGCTGTTCGGCATCAAGATCGAGGCCGATCTCGATGGCAACATGCTCTATATCGCCAATACCGACCAGCCCGGCTTCATCGGCGCGGTCGGCAAGGCGCTGGGCGACGCCGGCATCAACATCGGCACCTTCCATCTGGGCCGCCGCGTGGCAGGCGGCGAAGCGATCCTGCTGCTGAGCGTGGACGACGAGGTGCCGGCTGCGGTGCTGGAGCAGATCCGCGCCGTGCCGGGCGTGAGCCGCGCCTTCCCGCTCAAGTTCTGAGCGGATTGCACGTCTATTGACGGAGGAGCCCTTCCCCTCGTGGGAGGGGCTCTTTCTATATCCGCATACACATGGGTACACATCCGCGCGAAGATCGCTATGAGGCAAGGCGCAGTTTTCGTTTGCAGGCGCTGGGGTATCGGGTGATCCGCTTTTCCGACATGGACGCGACAGACAATCTGAGCCGGCGCTTCTTCCGCGCCCGGAGGGCTGTGGCATGACCGACGCGCTCGCGCCCGGCCTGCTGCCGGAGGGCCTTTCCGACCGCCTGCCGCCCAAGGCGGAGGCCAGCGCCCGGCTGGTGCGTGAGGTGCTCGATACCGTCGCTGCGCATGGCTATCGCCGCGTGATGCCGGCGCTTGTCGAATTCGAGGAGACGCTGGTGGCGCGGCTCCAGTCGGCCGGCGCGCAGGAGTTGTTGCGCGCGGTCGATCCCATCTCGCAGCGCAGCCTCGCCATCCGGCCGGACATGACGGCGCAGATCGGCCGCATTGCCGCCACGCGCCTCGCCGCCGCCGCGCGGCCGCTGCGCCTGTGCTATGGCGGCCCGGTGATGCGGCTGCGCGCCGACCAACTCCGCCCCGAGCGCGAGCGCACGCAACTCGGCGCCGAGATCATCGGGTCGGATGGCGTGGCGGCGGCAACCGAGATCGTCAACGTTGCCATCGAGGCGCTGCAACGCGCCGGCGTTACGGGTATCACCATCGATTTCAACCTGCCCGATCTCGTGCCGACGCTCGCCGCCGGGCCGATGCCTGTGCCGGCCGATGTGGTCGATGATCTGCGGGCGCGGCTCGACGCCAAGGATGCCGGCTCGCTGGCCGATATGGGGCCGGCAGCCGCGCCCTATCAGGCGCTGATTGAGGCGGCCGGGCCCTTCCACCCGGCCATGGAGCGGCTGGAGGCCGTGGACGCCGGCCCCGCTGCGGGCGCACTCGCCAGCCGCATCGCGGCGTTGCGCGCAATCGCCCGGCCCATCGGCTGGGACATCACGCTGACGCTTGATCCGACTGAACGGCACGGCTTCGAATATCAGAGCTGGTTCGGCTTCTCGATCTTCGCCGAGGGCTTCATCGGTGAGATCGGACGCGGCGGCAGCTACACG
>DASRXY010000311.1:0-19179 GCA_035654035.1 Sphingobium sp.
TCTTGTCGGCAACCTCCAGGCCTCCACGCTGATCCGGTTGCGGCCGGTGGATCCGCCCGTCTCCGGGCTCGGCCTGCTGGTGGGCGTCGCGCTGTGGGAGGCGGTGACGCAGCTTACACCGCAGGCCGGCGTGCAGCTCAAATGGCCCAATGACCTCATGGCCGGGCCGGCCAAGGTCGCCGGCGTCCTGCTGGAGCGCGTCGGCGATGCCGTGATCGTCGGCGTGGGTGTCAATGTCCGCACCGCGCCCCAGGTGGAGGGGCGCGCCACCACGGCACTGGCCGATCTGCCCGGCGGCGGCGCCATCGATGCCGCGCGGCTGGCAGAAACACTGGCCGAGCGCTTCACTGCCTGGCTGGCACGCTGGCGAGCGGAAGGCTTCGCGCCGGTCCGTGCCGCCTGGAGCGCGGCGGCGCACGCGCCGGGCACGCGGCTGCGGCTCGACCCCGGTTCAGAAAGGGCAATCGAAGGGGGATTTGAGGGTGTCGCGGAAGATGGTGCGCTGCTACTGCGTCTCGACGACGGGACGCGACGGGTCGTCCACAGCGGCGATGTCGGCTTCCTCTGAAGCTGTGCGCGCGCTCCGTCAGGCAAGGGAAGGATATTAGAGGCCCGATGCTTCTCGCGATCGATGCCGGAAACACCAATGTCGTCTTCGCGCTGGTCGAGCCTGGCGCCGAGCGCCGCGTGCGCGCGCGCTGGCGCATCGCCACCGATCCGCGCCGCACCGGCGATGAATATGCCGTCTGGATTCACCAGCTCCTCACGCTCGAAGGGCTGGGGATGGCCGATGTGACGGCCGTCATCATCTCCACGGTGGTGCCGCGTACGCTCCATAATCTGACCGTGCTCGCCACCAAATATTTCGGCGAGGCGCCGCTGATCGCCGGGCAGCCACCGGTCGAGTGGACCATCGCGCTCGACGTGCCCATGCCGCACACGCTGGGCGCGGATCGGGCGATCAACGGCATTGCTGCCCATGCCGCTTATGCGGGCGATCTCATCGTCATCGATTTTGGCACGGCCACCACTTTCGATCATATCGACTATAGCGGCGCCTATAAGGGCGGCATCATCGCGCCGGGCATCAACCTGTCGCTCGAAGCACTGGTAAGCAATGCCGCCAAGCTGCCGCGCATTGCCATCGCGGTGCCAGCCAGCGACAACGTGATTGGTGCCACCACCGAGGATCAGATGCTCATCGGGGTGTTCTGGGGCTATGTCGCCATGATCGAGGGGTTGATCGCGCGGATGCGCCGCGAGATCGGGCGTCCCGCCAAGGTGATTGCCACCGGAGGCCTCGCCGTCCTGTTCGGCGAGAAGGCCGATCTTTTCGATGCCATCGTACCCGACCTCACCATCGACGGTCTTGCCATTCTCTATCAACGGAGCCTTTCAAGCCAATGATTCCAGGTGATGAACTTCTCTTCCTGGCGCTTGGCGGCTCGGGCGAGATCGGGATGAATCTCAACCTTTACGGCTGTCGCGGCAAGTGGGTGATGGTGGACCTGGGCGTGCTGTTCGGCGATGCGACTTGCCCCGGCATCGATCTGGTGATGCCGGACATCGGCTTCATCGAGGAGCGCCGCGACGATCTGCTGGGCATCGTCCTCACCCATGGCCACGAAGATCATATCGGCGCGGTGCCCTATCTGGCGCTCGATCTCGGCGTCCCGCTCTACGCGACGCCGTTCACGGCCGGATTGGTGCGCGCCAAGCTCGTCGAGGAAGGGCTGGAGGAGAAGGTCGCGCTGCACGTCATCGCCGAGGATGTGCGCTTCGCGCTGGGCGACTTCTCGTTCCGCTATGTGCCGCTCGCTCATTCTATCCCAGAAGGGAATGCGCTGCTCATCGAAACGCCGTTTGGCCGGATCTTCCACACCGGCGATTGGAAGCTGGACGAGGAGCCGGTGATCGGCGTGCCGGCCACCGCGGACGAGCTGTCCGCCATTGGTGATGCCGGCGTGCTGGCGCTGGTGTGCGACAGCACCAATGTGTTCAACGCGAACCCGAGCGGATCGGAAGCCTCGGTCCGGGCCGGGCTGCTGGACTCGGTGAAGAGCGCGCACGGCCGCGTGCTCATCACCACTTTCGCGTCCAACGCGGCCCGCCTGCAAACGCTGGGGGAGGTGGCGCGAGCGACGGGACGGCGGGTCTGCATTGCCGGCCGCTCGCTGGATCGCATTATCCGCACTGCGAAGAGTTGCGGATATCTTGCTGATTTCCCTGAACTCGTTGATATGGACGATGTGATGGACCTGCCGGCCAGCGATATCCTCATCATCGCGACGGGCGGGCAGGGGGAGCCGCGTGCCGCGCTCGCCCGCATTGCCTTCGATGCGCATCCCATTCAGCTCGGCGCGGGTGATGTGGTCATTTTCTCCTCCCGCCAGATTCCCGGCAACGAGGAGGCGATCGGCCGCATCCAGAATGCGCTCGCAGCCAAGAATGTGCGGATGATCACGGAGCGGCAGAGCCATGTCCATGTCTCGGGCCACCCCGGCCGGCCGGAACTTGCGGCCATGTATGGCTGGATCCGCCCGGAGATTCTGGTGCCGGTCCATGGCGAGTTGCGGCACATGGCCGAGCAGGCGCGCTTTGGTACAGCTAGCGGCATCCGGCGCACCATCGTCCAGAAAAATGGCGACGTCATCCGCCTGGCCCCGGACGGGCCGGAGAAGCTGACGGAAGTGCGTGCCGGGCGTCTCGTGCTCGATGGCGACGTGATCCTGCCGGCCGACGGGCCGACCATGAACGAGCGGCGCAAGCTCATGCAGCATGGCCACATCAGCGTGGGCATCGCGCTCGACGCGCGCAGGCAGATGGCGGGCAGCGCCGACATTCGCCTCAAGGGGGTGCCCATCGAGGCGGATGTTGAGGCATTTCTGGAGGATGCGGATTTGGCCCTGCGCACGGCGCTGCGCAAGGCGAGCCAGCGCGGCGAGGTGGAGACGATCCGCGAGGCCGCGCGTCTGGCCGTGCGCCGCGTCGCAACGCAATGGACAGGCAAGAAGCCGATCGTCGACGTGACGATCGCCCAGTTATGAGCGGGGAGGGCCGGACATGAAACTGACGACCATTGCCGCGATCTATTTCCTTTTCTGGTTCCTGAGCCTGTTCCTGGTGCTGCCCTTCGGCGTGCGGACTTCGGAAGAGGCCGGGGAGGAGTTGGTGCCCGGGCAGGTCGAAAGCGCACCGGCCCATTTCAACGTGTGGCGCACCGTGTGGCGGACCTCGCTTCTGGCGGCAGCGTTCTTTGCCCTGTTCTATCTCAACTACACCTATGAGTGGGTGACAGTGCACAGCTTCGATCGGTTTTACAGTCCGCCCGAAAGTACCTTGAAGTAGAACGATTATGTGGGAGGGATAGCATATAGGGATTTCGGCTGTTCCGCCCGCCTGTTGACGCCGCTCGGTCGCTCTCGACCGCTGATGATGTGCGGGTTGGAAGTGGGGCCTCGAGTAGGTTGGGAAGACGATCTGGGATTGGTCCCATATCGCAGACTACCGCATAGATCGCAGGCCATGCGCGGCGGCATGGTCCCACACATTACCGCCAGCAGCCGATCACCGCCTTACCCCGCCCGCAGCCGGTCGCTGGCCTGGGCGAGCGCGACATAGAGCTTGCCCAGGTCGGAAGAGAGCATGGTCACCGCCAGCGCACTCCCGTCGCGCGCGGCCAGCACGCCTTTCAGCAGGGCCTCGAAATCATGGACATAGCGGTTCACATGCTCGCCAAAGTCGCTGTCCTCGCGATAGAGCGCCTGGATGGCGCGCGCTTCGGTGCGGCTGAGCATGCGCACGGCGCGACGGGCGAAAATGCCCTGATCGCCCTTGAGATAGGCGGCCCACTCGCCTTCGCTGATGTCGTGACCCAGCCATTTGGAGACATCGATGGCTCGGCTATTGAGCATCTCGATCAGTTCGCCCGAGCGGCGCGTCAGGAGCTCGCGATCCTGGGATTCCAGCCGTTCGGTGCTGCCGGTGAGGCGGCGCTCCAGGGCCTCGCTGGTCTCGTGCAGCGCCTTGAGCTGGGCGTCCAGCCGCGCGGCGGCCTCGCCAGCGGTCTGGACGGCCCGATCTGCCGCCTCGGTCAGCCGCGCGATCTGCCCGTCCACGGCAGCTGAGGCCGCGCGCGCCAAGCTGTCGCTGCTCGCTTCGCCCAGCGCCGTGGCGGCTTGAGGGATGGTCGCCATGATGGCTTCGTGCGCCTTCTTGGCAGCGGCGTCGGCCGTCTCGCGCACACGCAGCAGCGCCTCGACCATCTGGGGACCGACCGTATCGCCCAGCCGGGTCATGCCTTCGCTTGCCTGATCGATGGCGCCGCACAGCGCCGCGATCTGTTCCTTCTGCCCGGCGAGGGCCGCCTGCGCGCGCGTCAGCGCCGCGTCGAGACCGGCGGCATGCTCGGCGCCGAACTTGCCGGCCTCTTCCATCCGCCCGACCACGGCGCTCGCGCGTGCCTCCACACTCTCCACGGCGGGCCCCGCCTCGGCGATGCGCTGGCGCATGGCATCGAGCCGCTCTTCCACACGGCCGATGGCGCGCGGCACGCTCTCGTCCAGCTCCCGTACGCCGGAATCGAGCGCCAGCAGCAGCGCCTCGGCCCGGGTGATGAGCTGCTCAGAGGATTGATCGCCGGCATCGAGCGCGTCGACCAGCCGCCGGGTCTCGCCGGAGAGCTGGACCATCGCCGCGCCCAGCCGCTCGGTGCGGCCCAGCGCGGATTGCTCCAGCGCGTCGAACTGCCGGCCGAGCGCCGCCGCGCCGGCCGAAGCGGCTTCCAGCCAGGCGCCGCCTTTCTCGGACTGAGCCGCGATCCTGCCGTCGAGCCGGTCCAATATGTCCTCGATCTCGCCGCAGCGTGAGAGGAACAGCGCCAGCGACTGCTCGGACGCGGTCTCGATGCTCTCGCGGCTGCGCTCGACGAGCGCGGTGAGCGCCTGGTTCTGCGTGTCGATCCGCTGTTCGGTGGCATCGAGCACGGTGCGCACACGGTCGAGCGTGAAGTCGATGCGTGCGGAACTCAGCTCGGCCAGGCTCGCCAGTTCCTCGCCCGCCGCCTTGGCGCCATCGCGCAGCGTGCCGAGCCGGTCATTGAGACTGTCTCCGGCGGCGATGAGCTGCGTGCGCGTGTCGCGCGCGGCCGTGGTCGCTTCCTTGAGGCGGGTTTCCAGATGCGTGCTGCGCTCGCGCAATTCTACGCCCAGGCATGCCATGGTCTCGACCAGCTCGGACAGACGCCGCTCGAACTGCGGCGCGCTGCTGTCGAAGGCGGCCATGCGCGCGCTCAGGGATTCCAGCGTAGCAATAGAGCGTCCGGTCGCCTCGGCGAGCCGGTCGCCGCGCTCGCTCATCTGTGTCACGGCCTCAAGCAGTGCCGTGGCGGAGCGGTCGGCCGCGGCGGCATAGCTTTTGGTGTGGCCGAAAAGTTGGGTGTGGGCCTCGCCGATCCGTGCGGCGGCTTGCGCAGCCTGTGCGGCATAGGCGCGAGCGTCTTCGGCGCTCATCCGGCCCTTGCTCTCGTCATTGTCCCAATGGCCCGCCAGCATCATCACCAGCAGCGCCAGGCCGACTACGAGCACCAGCGGCACCGAGAGGCGGCTCACGATCTCCAGAAAGGGCGAGAGTCGCAGGCCGATGGTCGGGTCCGCGAAGCTCCAGGCCACGATGCCGAACCAGGCGATGCCGGCCGCAGCAAGGAGGCCGCGCACCAGCCAGATACCCCAGCCGGCGTGCGCCGACGGCGCGACCTCGTCGGCGAAAGGATCGGGCCCGCTCGCCAAGCTGCCCGCGGCGCTGTCCGCAGCCCAGTCGTCGTCGCGATCACGCAGCTTCGAAAACCATGACCGGCTCATGGTGGCCCGCTCCCATCCTTCAAATGTGTCTTGCCCGATGACCCGGCGGCGCGCCGCTTCGCTATGACTGCCCGGCCGATCCGCTCGCCGATGCCCTCAGGGCGAACGAACGTCCTTAACATGTTCACCATCGACGGAAAGGCCTCATTTTTACAGCCCCTTTACTCTGCGCGCTTTACACATCGCCCATGGTTTACGATCCCGGCAATCTCCAGGCGGCACTTTCTGCGGCGGTCGGTTCCGATCACGCGCTGATCGCCGATCTCCGTCAGGCTTTCATCGAGAGCGCCGAGCGGCAGGTCGATCTGCTGGCACGCGCGCGCTGCGATGCGAACTGGACGATGGCGGCGCTGCGCCTCAAGGGCCTGTGCGCCAGCTTCGGCGTCACGGACGTGATGGCGCTGGCTGACGAGGCGCTGGAGGGCGCGCCGGGCGATCCCGTGGTGCTGCGCCGGCTCGGCAGCGCGCTCGATCAGGCCGTGACACAGAACTGAACGGCGCCTCGCCCGGATGCGTTCCGGTCCGCGATGTGCCGGATAGCCCTTGCCAAGGGCCAAGCGCGCCGCCACTGTTCCGGCCATGATTGCGGCCAGCGCCAAGAGAAACTGAATGCGGCTCGTCGCTCTGCTCAACGCGCGGGCACCGGCCGCGGGCGAGGCCGCCAGCGCCTTCACCGCGGATGAACTGCGCATCGGCGTCCATTCGCCCGTCGAGCATCAGGCGCGCCAGGCCATCGCGGCAGGGGCAGACCTCATCCTCATTCGCGCCGACCAGCCGCTGGGAGAGGCCGCTCGCACCGCCGAGCGGCTGAGCCGAGAGAGCGGCGTGCCGGTGCTGGCGCTGGAGGACGGGCCGGATCTGGCGCGGCGACTCGAGCCGGATGACCGCGTCCTCCTGATCGCCGAGCGTATGATCCTGCCACAGCAGGCGCTGGATGATCTGCTCGGCCTGCATGCGCTGGCCCTGTTGGCGACCCCATCGGAGAACGCCACGGCGCACCTGGAGCGGATCGATGCCCGCCATGTCTGGGCCGGCGCCGCGCTGCTCTCCGGCGAGATATTGCTCGCCACCATCGATATGCTCGGCGAGTGGGATCTTGAGCTTACATTGCTGCGACGCGCGGTGCAGCAGGGCGCGCGTCGCATCGAACTTCCGGTCGATTTCGTGACGTCGGCGCGCGTGATGCGGATCGGTACGCCGGCCGATGCGCAGCAGGCGCTGGAGGCGCTCACGCGCAGCGGCTTTGCCGACGCGCCGCCGCGTGATCCGTTGACGGCGTTGCTGGCGCCAGTCGGGAGCCGACTGGTCGAGCCGCTGGCGCGCTATCAGGTCAATCCCGCGCAGATTCGCTGGGCCGCTGGCCTGCTGTCCGTTTTCGCCATTGCCGGCGCCAGCGCGGACTGGCCGCGCCTGGGCCTGCTCTTCGCGCTGCTTGCCGAGGCCGCCCTGGGCCTGAGCGACGCCTGCGCCCGCGTGATGCTGCATCGCCCGGCGCCCATGGGCCTGCGCGTGCTGGTCAAGGGGGCGGGGCTGACCGCGCTCGCCATATTGGGCGGCCGGCTGGCGAACGGTGATCTGTTGGCGTTGCTCGGTGTCGCGCTGGCGTTGGCGCTGGTGGGGCTCCAGACCATTGCCGATTTGCGCGACGAGCGCCCCGTTTTGGGACGGTTGGGACTGTGGCGACACCTCTCCACCGGCATGGCGTTAACCATCGGATTGGGCGGAGCGCTAGGGAATCGGGTGCCCCATGCGTTCGTCCTGATCGGTCTATATGCCTTCGGCACCGTGGCCGTGCGCCTGCTTGCGAAGGGGGATAATCGTATTTAGGCGATTTTAAGCGGAATTTGGCTAGTGTGGGGGCCATGTCGAACAGCAGGGACACTGGGGCGGAAAGCGCTTCCGGCGGGGAGGGCGGTTCCCAGGCGCGCCTTGCGCGGCGCCTGAGCGACGAACTGCGCCATCGCGCGGACCTCGCGCTCTTCTCCGATCAGATGTCGAGCCGCTGGACCGACGCGCTGCTGGCCGAGACGCGCTATCATCTTGCCGGCACGATGAATGCCGTGGAGATGGCGATCCGCCTGGAAATCGCAGACCGGGACGTGGATGCCCGCCTCGGCACTCTGCCGCAACCGTTTTGCAGCGCCGCGCTGGAACGCCAGGTGGACCTGCTCTCGCCCGAGCTGCTCAACCATTTCCGCCTGCGTGGCGCGCTCTCGGTGGTGCAGCGCGAGCGGCCGGACCCGGCGCTCACCGGCAATGTCGGGGACATGCTGGAGCGCTCGGGCGAGGGCCCCTTCGGCCAGGCGCTGGCCGCGCTCGCGCTCGCCGAGCAGCGCTGGGCCGGGCCGCTCCTGCTCGACACGCCGCTGCGCCCGGACTTGCCGGCCGAATATTTCTGCGATCTCGCCTGGACAGCCGCCGCGCTGCTTATCCGGGCGGTGTCGCAGGGGCTGGGCGCCGCCGATCGCGCCGCGATGCATGCGGTCATTCAGGCCGTAGAGCGGGTCATCGCGCGGCATGACGAAGGCACCGGGCCCTTTGCGCTTGCCCAACGCTGCGCCCGGACGCTATCGGGCGAGGATCGCCTTCGGCTCGCACCGATGGCGTTGATCGAGCGCCGGCTGCTGCTCTTCTGTGCCCTGGTTGAAGCGGAGACGGCGCTGCCGATCGATCAGGTGCTGGGGGCGTTTGTCGACGGTGGCGATGTGGCGCGCAAGGCGATCTTGCGGGTGATGGGGACAGATGAGGCGCTTGCCGTGCATGTCTTTGAAATGCTTGCACCTCTCACGCCAGCCATTGGCGACCGCGATGCTGCGCTCACCCGTTTCGTCGAGGGCTATCGTGCCTTCGATCAGGGGCAGGTGGATGGCTGGCTGACTCGCATGCTGATGCCGCCGCCGTTGCTCGCCAAGCTGACCATCATCGACCCATCAGCATGACTCGAGTCGCCGCCGCCGCCCCCGTCACTGCGCTCCTCGACCGGGAAGGCCGCATTCTGCGTGCCGACGATGCGCTGATGACGCTCCAGATCGAAGCAGGCGGCGAGCCGAACGGGCCGCTTGCCCTGCCGGCGCTGGCCGCGCTGGTGCGCCTGGCGCTGCGATTGGGCACGCCGCTCTCGCGCTCGGTGGAGCTGGCGCGCGAAGAGGCGGACATCAGCCTGTGGGCGCAACTGCGGCCCGAGGGCGAGTGGCTGCATGTCTCGCTGCTCGACTGGCAGGAGCGCCGCCCGCGCGAGTCCTTCTCCCGTGCCGGGGCGTTGCAGGGGCTGCTCGATCCCTCTTTCGGGCGGGGCTGGGAGTGGCAGGTGGACGACCAGATGCGTTTCTGCCGCCCCGATGTGAGTGCCGCCAAGCTCGGCCACGCGGCACCAGGCGACGGACAGACCTTCACGGCGTTTTTTGCGCTGATGGACGATCCTGCCGGCGCCCAGCGCGGCATGCCGATGATCGAGGCGCTGGTGCGCCACATGAATTTCGAAGGGCAGCTCGCGCGTCTGCGGGGCGATGATAACATGCGCTATAGGCTCTCAGGCACGGCGCTGTTCGGGGCGGACGGCACGTTCGCTGGCTATCGCGGCCGGGCCGTGCGCGAGGAGATGGCGAGCCCGGCCGGACAGCCATCCGTACATGCCGCCGCCCGTGTGCCCGTGGCACCACCCGTCGCGGAACCGCCTGTCGATGCGCAGCGGCCGGCTACTGCGGCTGCTTCTTCGGCAGGCGTTCGCGTGCCGCCCGTGGACCTGTTCGGCCCCGCGCTCAGCCGCCGGCTCGACAGTGCCCTGCGCCAGCCGATCAGCCGCATCATCGCCAATGCCGGCACCATCAGCGACCGGGTCAACGGACCGCTGCGGCAGGATTATGTCAACTACGCGACGGACATTGCCTCGGCCGGACGGCATCTGCTGGCGCTGGTCGACGACCTGGCCGATCTTCAGGCCATTGAGGGGCCGGGCTTCAAGCCCGTGAGCGAGGAAGTGGACCTCTCCGAAATCGCGCGCCGTGCCGCCGGCCTGCTCAATATCCGCGCGGATGCCCGGCGCATCACCATCGAGGCTCCGCGCCCAGACGAGCGCGTCTTTGCCCGCGCCGAATATCGCCGGGTTCTGCAAATCCTGGTCAATCTGGTCGGCAATGCCGTGCGCCACTCGCCCGAACAGAGCACCATCTGGATACGTCTGGACGAAATTGACGGGCGCGCCCGCGTGGTTGTCGCGGATCAGGGCAACGGCGTCGATGCGAGCGATCACCACCGCATCTTCGAGCGCTTCGAGCGACTGGGCAATACCGATGGCGAGGGCAGCGGCCTTGGCCTCTACATCTCGCGCCAGCTCGCCCGCGCCATGGGCGGCGACATCATGATCGACAGCGCGCTGGGCAGCGGCGCACGCTTCACGCTCGATCTGCCCGCCTGGCGCGCGGTTAGCCAGGCCGATTTCAAGGCCGGCTGAGTGGTGAGGCGGGTGCTTCCGCCGTTCCGTTCCACCGACGTTATCTCGATATTCCGGACTCTTCGTCATCCCAGCGTTCGCGGGGATGACGGCGTGAGGGCCGTGACGGAGTGCGCGGCGGCCTCGCCTGAAGGGACGAGATGGTGGAGGGGGCGCCGGGCTGGCCCACCGGCCAGATCCTCCTACGCCGCCTGCGCTGCCACCTCCTCATAATAGCGCCCGCCCGAGGCTGCCATGTCGCGCAACTGCTGCGGCGGCGCGAAGCGCTCACCATGGGCCGCCGTCAGCCGGTCCAGCACCGCGACGACAGTCGCGGCGCCGATGGTGTCGATGGCACTGAACGGACCGCCGGTATAGGGCGCGAAGCCCCAGCCGAAGATGGCCCCAAGGTCACCATCCTGTGGCGTCACCAGTACGCCCTCGGCAAAGCAGCGCGCGCATTCGACGAGTTGGCGATAGAGCAGCCGCTCGCGCACTTCGGCGGGCGAGGGCTGGATGGCGGCGCGGGGATAAGCCTGCGCGAGACCGGGCCAGAGCATTTTCTTGCCGCCCTCGGGATAGTCGTAATAGCCCTTGCCGTTCTTGCGTCCCAGCCGGCCGAGTTCGACCATCTGCGCCGCGACCGCGTCCGCCTGCGTGGGCTTGTAGGCATCGCCCAGCGCCGCCCGCGTCGCCAGCATTACCTTGTGGCCCAGCTCGATCGACACCTCGTCGGAGACGGCAAGGGGCCCCACCGGCATGCCGAGCTGCTTGCCGACATTCTCGATGAGCGCCGGGTTTATGCCCTCGGCCAGCATCTGCGTGCCTTCCTGCACATAGGTGCCGAAGCAGCGCGAGGTGTAGAAGCCGCGCGAATCGTTGACGACGATGGGCGTCTTCCTGATCTGCGCCACGAAATCGAGCGCCTTGGCGACCGCCGCCGGCCCGGTCTGCTTGCCTAGGATCACCTCGACCAGCATCATCTTCTCAACCGGCGAAAAGAAATGGATGCCGATGAAATTCTCCGGCCTGCTCCAGTTGCGCGCCAGATCGGTGATCGGCAGGGTCGAGGTGTTGGAACCGAAGATCGTGTCCGCGCCCAGCACTGCCTCGACTCGGCGGGTGATCTCGCCCTTGATGGCGGCATCCTCGAACACGGCCTCGATCACGAAATCGCAGCCCTTGAGCGCGTCCACCTCCGTCACCGGCGTGATCCGCGCCAGCGTCTGCGTCATCTTCTCCGGCGTCATGCCCTTGCCGAGCCGTTTGGTCATTGCCTCCTGCGCATGGGCCTTGCCGCGCTCGGCCGCCGCCATGTCGCGGTCCAGCAGCAGCACGTCGATGCCGGCCTGCGCCGCCACATTGGCGATGCCCGCGCCCATCATGCCCGCGCCGAGCAAGGCGAGCCGCCGGGTGGGCGCTTTCGCGACCCCCGCCGGGCGCCGCGCGCCGCGCTCGGCGGCTTGCTTGGAGACGAACAGCGTGCGCACCATGTTGCCGGCCTGCGGATCGGCGATCACGCGCGTGAAATATTTGCTCTCCACGCGAATGGCGCGGTCCATCGGAAGCTGGATGCCCTCATAGACGGCGGAGAGCAGCGCGTGCGGGCCGTGCAGGTTGCGCTGCGTTTCCTTGGTGGTCATCACCGTCGCGGCCATCATCACCTGGATGAAGGCGGGGTTGAACTGCCCGGAGCCGCCGGGGACCTTGAAGCCCTTCACGTCCCACGGCTGCACATTTGCGTTTGGGTTCGCCTTTACCCAGGCCTTTGCCGCCTCGATCGTCTTGCCCGGCTCGGCCAGTTCGTCGACGACCTTGAGCGCCAGCGCCTCGGGCGGGCGGAAATTCCGGCCCTGGAGCATGTACATGAGCGCCGTCTGCACACCGATGAGGCGCGGCAGCCGCTGCGTGCCGCCTGCGCCGGGGAAGAGGCCGATCAGCACTTCCGGGAGGCCGATCTGCACGCGCGGATCGCTGCTCAGCACGCGATGATGGCAGGCGAGCGCCAGCTCCAGACCACCGCCCAGCGCCACGCCTTCAATGGCGGCCGCCACGGGCTTGCCGCAGGTCTCAAGCCGACGGAACAGCGCATTGAGTACGAAGGCGCGCTCGAAGATGGCGGCCATGTCGGGCTCGCCATCGCCGGCCGCGGGCATCAGCATGGCGCTCAGCTGCTTGAGGTCCATGCCGGCCATGAAACCGCTCGCCTTGCCCGACGCGATGACGGCCCCCTTGATCGCGTCCTCGCCGGAAATCCGGTCGATGGCCGCGCCCAGGTCTGTAATGAACTCCGGCCCGATGACATTCATCGACTGGTCCGGCACGTCGATGGTGAGGAGAGCGATGCCGTCCGCATCGATGTCGATGGTGAGCGTCTTCATTCCTGCGTTCCTTCTTTCACCGTGCGTGCTGGCGTTCGATATGTGCGTGCATCACCTCACACCCGCTCGATGATGATGCCGGTGCCCATGCCGGCGCCGACACAGAGGTTGACCAGCGCCGTGCCTTGGCCGCTGCGCTCCAGCTCATCAAGCGCGGTGCCCAGCACCATGGCGCCGGTCGCGCCCAGCGGATGGCCCATGGCGATAGCCCCGCCATTGACGTTGATCCGCGCATGATCGAGGTCCAGCGCCTGCATGTAGCGCAGGATCACTGCCGCGAAGGCTTCGTTCAGTTCCCAGAGGTCGATGTCGCTCTTGGTCATGCCGGCCTGCTTCAGCAGCTTGGCGGCGACGCTTTCGGGCCCGGTGAGCATGATGAGCGGCTCGGAGCCGATGGAGGCCATCGCCCGCATTCGCGCGCGGGGCTTCAGGCCGTATTTCTCGCCCATTGCCTTGCTGCCCACCAGCACCGCCGCGGCGCCATCCACGATTCCCGAGCTGTTGCCGGCATGATGAACATGGTTGACGCGCTCCAGCTCGGGATAGCGCAGCAGGGCGATGGTGTCGAAACCCGGCATCTCTTCGCCCATGGCCGCGAAGCTGGGCTTGAGCGCGGCGAGGCTCTGCATGTCCGTCTCGGGACGCATATGCTCGTCATGATCGAGCACGATCTGCCCGATCACATCGCGCACCGGCACGATGGAGCGGGAAAAACGGCCCTCGTCCCAGGCCATCTTGGCGCGTTTCTGGCTTTCGACGGCATACGCGTCCACGTCCGCCCGCGAAAAGCCGAACTTGGTGGCGATGACGTCCGCGCCAATGCCTTGCGGCGCGAAATAGGCGGCAAAAGCGACGGCGGGGTCGCTGGCCCAGGCCCCGCCGTCAGCGCCCATCGGCACCCGACTCATCGATTCGACGCCGCCGGCGACCACCATCTGCGCCTCGCCGCTCATCACTTTCGCGATGGCCATGTTGGTGGCTTCGAGGCCCGAGGCGCAAAAGCGGTTGATCTGCACGCCCGCCACCGTTTCGGCATAGCCGGCGGTGAGTACGGCGAGCCGGGCGATGTCCGTGCCCTGCTCGCCCACCGGCGCCACACAGCCCAGGATGACGTCGTCCACATCGGCGGTATCGAGCGCGTTGCGATCGCGAATGGCCCGAAGCATCTGGGTTGCGAGTTGAATGGGCGTGATCTCATGAAGCGCGCCGTCCGGCTTTCCTCGCCCGCGGGGCGTCCGTACGGCGTCGTAGAGATAGGCTTCCATTGTTCGCTCTCCCCATCGGATGGCGCCATGGTCGCAGCGCCGGTCCGGCTTTCCCTTATCCCCCGCCAATGCGCTGTGGGCAAGGGTACGGTGCGGGAAAAGGCAGGATTTGCGCGCATCCGCCCGGCTGGGCATGGCGCATGCGGCCATGCCCTAACGGCAGCGGTGAGGCCTTCTCGGGACAGGGATCGGGCCGCCGCTGCCGGCGCGGTTGCGCCCGCCGCCTGCAAGGCCTATTTCGCCCCTCGAATGAGGGCGCATGCTGCCGGCATGTCCACGAACAACACACCGGAGGGCGGCCATGACCCCTTTTGACCATGACGACAATCTGATTGACCGTCCCGCGAAAATCGCGGTGCCCGAGGAAGTGGAGGCGGCCGTGCGCACGCTCATCCGCTGGGCGGGCGACGATCCCACGCGCGAGGGCCTCATCGAGACGCCCAAGCGCGTCGCGCGCGCCTGGAAGGAATATTGCGAGGGTTATGCCGAAGATCCGGCCTATCATCTCTCGCGCATCTTCCACGAGGTGGGCGGCTATGACGAAATCGTGCTGCTGAAGGACATTCCCTTCCAGTCGCATTGCGAACATCACATGGCGCCCATCGTGGGCAAGGCACACATCGCCTATCTGCCCGGCGACTATGTGGTTGGCATCTCCAAGCTCGCCCGCGTGCTGGAGGCCTTCGCGCGCCGCTTGCAGGTGCAGGAACGCCTTACCGCGCAGGTCGCCGATTGCATCTGGGACAATCTGAAGCCGCTCGGCGTGGCCGTCGTCATCAAGGCCTCGCATGGCTGCATGACCGGGCGCGGCGTGCGCACCCATGGCACCGACATGATGACCAGCCGAATGATGGGGGTGTTCAAGCGCGATGAGAAGAGCCGCGAGGAAGTGCTCCGCCTGATGGGTGTGTGAGCATGGTGGGGCAGGGGGTGGCGCCGCTGGCGCTGGTCACGGGCGGTCATCGCCGCCTCGGCGCCCGCATTGCCATGCATCTGGCCCGCGCCGGCTATGCGCTGGCCATCCACGGCCGTGAGGCGCCGGAACCGCACCGCTTCCTGCGCGAGTGCCTGGCCGAGACGGGCGCGACCTGGCACGGCTTTGCGGCGGATTTCCTTGAAACCGGAGCGGCAGAGGGGCTGCTGCCTGCCGTAACTGCGCATTTCGGCCGCGCGCCTGACCTGCTGGTCAACAATGCCTCGCTGTTCGGCGAGGGCGATCTCGCCGTGGTGACGGCCGACGAGCTGGCGCATTATCATCAGGTGAACACCGTAGCGCCGGTGCTTCTCACCCAAGCCTTCGCGCGGGCCGAGCGCCCAGCGGGGCGGAACCCTTCGGTCATCAATATCCTCGACCAACGGCTCGCCCAGCCGCATGGCGACCAGCTCGCTTATACGCTGGGCAAGGCCGGGCTGGAGGCCTTTACCCGCATCGCCGCCCGCGCGCTGGCGCCGGCGATCCGCGTCAATGCGGTGTCACCCGGCCTGACGCTGGCGACCTATGACTACACGCCCGAGCAGCTCGCTCGCCTCGCCCGTCTTGCGCCGCTCGATGCGCTGCCCGAGCCCGAGGATGTCGGCGAAGCGGTGCTCTACCTCGCACGCGCGCAGGCCGTGACGGGGCAGACGATCATCGTCGACGGCGGCGCCCATATGCGCAGTTACGAGCGGGATTTCATCCATATGGCGGGGGATTGAGGGGGCCATTGTCTCCCTCCATCGTTCCCGAGATTTCCTTCCCGTCATCCGCGCGAAAGCGGAAATGACGATAAGATAACGGCTCTCTTTGCGTGCTGGGATTGCCGCTTTCGCGGGAACGGCGAGAGGCAAAGCCGGGCGTGACGATCGGTCAACGCGGGCGAAGGCAATGCTGGCGATGGCCCAAGAAAAGCCCCGCGAAACCGAAGTTCCGCAGGGCTCTCGATTCTTAAATCCGATTGGCTGAGATTTACGCCTCGGCGCCCTCGTCCGCTTCGGCTTGCGCCGCGTCGGTCGGCTCGGCCGCGATCTCGCCGGGCTCGGCATTGGGATCGTAATCCTCGGTGAAGCCGGCCTCGTCCTTTTCGAACATCTGGGCCATCACGTCGACGCCGTCCTTCTGGAGGTCGGCTTCTTCCGGCGAGCGGGCGACGTTGACCTGGACGGTCACGGAGACCTCCGGGTGCAGCGAGACGCGCACGTCGAACAGGCCGAGCGTCTTGATCGGGCGCTCCAGCACGACCATCGCCTTGGAGACGATGTTGTGCCCGGCCTCGTGCAGGGCTTCCACGATGTCGCGAACCGAGACCGAGCCGTAGAGCTGGCCGCTGTTCGACGACTGGCGGATGAGCACCACCTGGACGCCCTCGATGGTCTTGGCCGCGCTCTCCGCATCGCCGCGACGGGCGGCGTTATCGGCCTCGATCTTGGCCCGGTTGGCTTCGAACACCGCCTTGTTGGCGGCATTGGAGCGCAGGGCCTTCTTGTTGGGGAGCAGGTAGTTGCGCGCGTAGCCGTCCTTGACGGTCACGACGTCGCCGATGCCGCCCAGCTTCTCGATACGCTCGAGCAGGATGATTTCCATGGGGTGGCTCCTTACTTCACGATGTAGGGCAGCAGGCCCAGATGACGGGCGCGCTTGATCGCCTGGGAAAGCTCGCGCTGCTTCTTGGCCGAGACGGCGGTGATGCGCGAGGGGACGATCTTGCCGCGCTCCGAGACAAAGCCCTGGAGCAGACGGACGTCCTTATAGTCGATCTTCGGCGCATCCTTGGCGGCGAAGGGGCAGCTCTTGCGGCGGCGGAAAAACGGGCGTGCCATTGTTCAGATCTCCTTATTCGCCAGCAGCAGCTTCTTCGCGCTCGCGGCGCGGACCACGATCGCCGTCGCGCTCGCCACGGGGGCCGCGATCGCCACCACGGCGCTCACGGTCGCGATCGTTCTTGCGCATCATGACGGAGGGGCCGCCTTCCAGTTCATCGACGCGGATGGTCATGTAGCGGATGACATCCTCGTTGATGGCGGTCTGGCGCTCCAGCTCCGCCACGGTGCCGGCGGGCGCGTCGATGTTCAGCAGCACATAGTGCGCCTTGCGGTTCTTCGCGATCTTGTAGGCGAGGTTGCGGAGGCCCCAATTCTCCACCTTCGTCACCTTGCCCTGCTGGGACTCGACGATCTTGGTGGCGGTCTCCGCCAGCGCGTCTACCTGGGCCTGAGCCAGGTCCTGACGCGCGAGAAAGACATGCTCGTAAAGCGGCATGGTTCATGCGTCCTGTGTTGGCCGATCGCTGATGGCCGCCCCATGCGTGCCACCCCTCCGGCTGTCGTCTTCAAATACACTTTCGCGCGGCACCGGCGGTCCGGAGCGCGTGAAGGCGCGGCCTATGACGGAAAGCGGGTGGAAATGCAAGGGCCGTCCACGCTTGCCTGTCCCGCGAAGCGGCTTTAGGGCACGGGCTTTCTTTTTTACAGAGGCAACAGACGCCATGCGAGCATTCATCTTTCCGGGGCAGGGCAGCCAGGCCGTCGGCATGGGGGTCGCGCTCGCCGCAGCCTCGCCGGTGGCGCGCGAGGTGTTCGGCGAAGTGGACGAGGCGCTGGGCCAGAACCTCTTCCGTCTGATGAGCGAAGGACCCGAAAGCGACCTGACGCTCACCGAGAATGCCCAGCCGGCCATCATGGCCCATGCCCTTGCGGTGTTGCGCGTGCTGGAGAAGGAAGGCGGCGTTTCCATCCGCGACAAGGCCGATGCGGTGGCGGGCCACAGCCTCGGCGAATATTCCGCGCTGAGCGCCGCGGGCGCCTTCGATCTCGCGACCACAGCGCGGCTGCTCAAGCTGCGTGGCCGCGCGATGCAGGCGGCGGTGCCGGTGGGCGAGGGCACCATGGCGGCGCTGCTCGGCGCCGACATCGAGAAAGCCGAGGCACTGGCGGCCGCCGCCGCACAGGGCGAGGTCTGCACAGTCGCCAACGATAATGATCCCGGGCAGGTGGTGATCTCCGGTCACAAGGGCGCCATCGAGCGGGCTGTCGATCTGGTGAAGGAGCACGGCATCAAGCGCGGCGTGCTGCTGCCCGTCTCCGCGCCGTTCCACTGCCCGCTGATGCAGCCCGCTGCCGACGCGATGGCGCAGGCGCTGGCCGACACCGCTTCGCCCGGCGCTTTCCTGCCGGTCTATGCGAATGTCACCGCCGCCCCGGCGAGCGACGCCGCAATGGTGAAGGACCTGCTCGTGCAGCAAGTCACCGGCCGCGTGCGCTGGCGCGAGAGCATCGCCGCGATGTTCGACGCCGGCATCACCGACTTCGTGGAATTCGGCGGCAAGGTGCTCGGCCCCATGGTCAAGCGCACCGCGCCCGACGCAACGGTCACGAGCGTGATCTCCATGGACGACATCGAGACGCTGCTGGGGAAGATCTGACACGAGGGTCGCGCGGAGGGGCTTTGATCGACATCGATGCCATCTGCGACGATGAAAGCAGCTCCTCACCGATCTGCGCCCGTGACGGCAGTCCGTGAGGCCGCTCACCAATTTTCGATGGGGCGACTCTCAAGGAAGGGCCTGCCGCATCATCAACGACTATCAACCTCTGCGTCTCCGCGTCTTCGCGTGAACAGACCAACAGGAGAATGACATGTTCGACCTTACTGGAATGACGGCCCTGGTTACCGGCGCGAGCGGAGGGATCGGTTCGGCAGTGGCGAAGGCGCTGGCCGGGCAGGGCGCGCGGCTGGCGCTCTCGGGCAGCAATGCGGACAAGCTCAGCGCCTTCGCGGCGGAACTGGGGGGCGATCATGTCTGCGTGCCGTGCGATCTGGGCGATGGCGCCGCGGTCGATGCGCTGGTGCCGCAGGCGATGGAAGCGCTGGGCGGCACTCTCGACATCCTCGTCAACAATGCCGGCGTCACGCGCGACAACCTCATTCTGCGCATGAAGGACGAGGAATGGGAGAGCGTGCAGCGCATCAACCTGGAGGCCGCGTTCCGGCTTATCCGCGCCGCCGCGCGGCCGATGATGAAGGCACGCTTCGGCCGCGTCATCTCAATCAGCAGCGTGGTGGGCGTCACCGGTAATCCCGGGCAGGCCAATTATGCCGCCTCCAAGGCGGGGCTCATCGGCATGAGCAAGAGCCTGGCGCAGGAGCTGGCGAGCCGGGGTATTACCGTGAATTGCGTGGCGCCCGGCTTCATCCGCTCGGCCATGACCGACGCGCTCAATGACGCCCAGAAGGACGCGATCACCGCGCGCATTCCCGCCGGCACGCTGGG
>DASRXY010000312.1:0-2074 GCA_035654035.1 Sphingobium sp.
GACCCCGGCGCTTGAGCCCGGCGACCAGCGCATCGGCATCGACCCCGTCGATCGGCACCTCGCCCGCCGGATAGACGGGCGCCACATAGACCTGATCGGCATCGTTAAAGGCCTGCTGGAACTCGTCCATGAGGTCGTGCAGGCGAGTGAAGCGGTGCGGCTGCACCACTGCGATCACCCGCTCCCGCGCACCTTCGCGCGCCGCCGCCAACACCGCGCGGATCTCGACCGGATGGTGGCCGTAATCGTCTATGACGATGGCGCTCCCACCCGGCAGCGCCACCTCGCCCACTTTGGTGAAGCGCCGCTTGACGCCGCCAAAGCGCTCGAAACCGCACTGAATGGTCGCATCATCGATGCCCATGTGCAGCGCCACGCCGATGGCCGCCATGGCATTGGAGACATTGTGGCGCCCCGGCATGGGCAGGAGAATATTCTCGATGCGTCGGATTCTGCCGTCGCGCTCGCGGATCTGCACGTCGAAGCGGTTGCCGCCGGGAATGGGCCGCACATTCTCGCCGCGAATGTCGGCCTGCGCCGAGAAGCCGTAAGTGACGATGCGCCGGTCCTGCACACGCGGCAGGATGGCCTGCACTTCCGGGTGATCGAGGCAGAGCATTGCCGCGCCGTAGAAAGGCGTGTTGCCGACGAACTCCACGAAGGCATCCTTCACGCGCTCGAACGAGCCGTAATGGTCGAGATGCTCCGGGTCGATATTGGTGACGACCGCGATGGTGCCGTCGAGGCGCAGGAAGCTGCCATCGCTCTCGTCGGCCTCCACCACCATCCAGTCCGAGGAGCCCAGGCGCGCATTGGAACCGTAGCTGTTGATGATGCCACCGTTGATAACGGTGGGATCGATGCCGCCGGCATCGAGCAACGCGGCGACCATGGAGGTGGTGGTGGTCTTGCCGTGCGTGCCCGCCACCGCCACGGTGGACTTGAGGCGCATCAGCTCGGCCAGCATCTCCGCGCGGCGGATCACCGGCACGCGCTTCTCCAGCGCCAGCTCCACCTCGGGATTGCCGCGCTTGATGGCAGTGGAGGTCACCACCACGGCGGCATCGCCCAGATTCTCCGCCTTGTGGCCGATCATCACCTTGATGCCCAGATCACGCAGATGCTGGATGACATAGCCCTCCGCCATGTCGCTGCCCTGCACGCTGTAGCCCATATTGTGCATCACCTCGGCAATGCCGGACATGCCGATGCCGCCGATGCCGATGAAGTGGATCGTGCCGATCTCTGTGCCCACGCCCTTCATGCGCGGCACTCCGCCCCGTGGTCCGAGGAAATGCCGGTCTTGCTGAGCTTGTCGAAACGCATGGCTTTTTCTTTTATTGAGGAGGGCAAAGAATAAGAGCCCGTCGTGAACCGTAGGGCAAAGAGGGCGGATCGCGCAGAGCTGCTCCGCATCATACCCCCGCGCCGGCCAGGCCGGTCATGGCGAACCCTTCATCCGCGCGCACGGTGTCGATGGTCTGCGGCGCCGGACCGAAGCTCTCGATGAGATCGGCAAGGTCCTTTGCGGCATCCGGGCGGCCGCAGCCCCGCGCGCGCTCGGCCGCATTCATCAGCGCGCCCGGCTCCATCGCCAGCTTCTGCATCTGCTTGGCAAGCTCCGTGGGCGTGAAGCGGGTCTGGTCGATGGCCCGCGCGCCGCCGGCGGCGACCATCTCGCGCACATTATAGGCCTGGTGATTGTCCATGGCGCTCGGCAGGGGAATGAGGATCGCGGGCCGGCCGGCGGCGGTCAGCTCGGCGATGGTGGAGGCGCCCGCCCGGCCGATCACCAGATGCGACCAGCCCAGCTTCCCCGGCATGTCTTCGATATAAGTGGAGAGGTCGGCCGGAATTTCCAGCTCAGCATAAGTGGCGCGTACCGTCTCGATGTCCTCGGGCCGGCATTGCTGCGTCACCTGCATACGGCGCCGCAGCGAGATGGGGAGCAGCCCCAGCCCCGCTGGCACCACCTGAGAGAGAATGGAAGCACCCTGGCTGCCGCCCGGCACGAGCAGGCGCAGCACGCTCTCGTCGGAGAGGAAGGGAAAAGGCTCTTCGCGCAGATCGAGCA
>DASRXY010000313.1:0-5291 GCA_035654035.1 Sphingobium sp.
CCATATAGTCGCGCACCAGCGTATCGATGGAGGGCTCGACATCGGGATTGGCGGCCTGCTGGGCGGAGCGCACGGTGCCGTAGCGCCGGGCCGTCACTTGTGCATTGTCATCCCGGCTGCGCAGGATCGTCGGGCGGATGAAGACGACGAGATTGGTCTTGGCGCGCGCCCGGCTCTTGGATTTGAAGAGATTGCCCAGCAGCGGAATGTCGCCGAGCAGCGGCAGCTTCTCGATGGTGCGGCGCTCATTGTCGTCGAGCAGGCCACCAATGGCGAGGATGTCGCCATCGTCCACCAGCACCGTGGTCTCAAATTCGCGCTTGTTGAGCACCAGGTCGCTGCTGCTGCTGGAAACCGGGCCCGCGATGCTGGAGACCTCCTGCTTGAGGAACAGCTTCACTTGCCCGCCCGCGCTGATCTGCGGCGTCACGTCGAGAATGATGCCGACATTCTGGCGCTGCACGGTGCGGAACTGGTTGTCGAAATTCTCGGAGAGCGCCTCGCCGGTCGTCACCGGCACTTCCTGGCCCACCAGCATGTGCGCCTTCTGGTTGTCCAGCGTCGTGATCGAGGGCGTGGAGAGGATGCTGCTCTGCGTGTCCGACTGGACGGCGCTGATGATGGCACCGAACACACCGTTCTTGCCCAGTTCCGTCGCTACACCGCCGAAGCCGCCGGTGGCATTGGAGAGCGCGTCGACAGCAGCTTCCTGAAGCCTGTTGGCGAGGCCGCTATTCTCGGTAGTCGTCGTGGTCGTGACGGTACCGTCCGGCGCCACCACCTTGGTCTCCTGCGTATTGAGCTTGGTCGCCGCGATCGCGCCAGCCAGCGTGAGGATATTGGGCCGGGCGTTGGAATAGTTGGTGGCGGCAAAGCCGGTCTTGGTGCTGCCGAGCAGGAACTGGACGCCCAGCCGCTTGGCCGCGTCATTGCCAATCTCGACGATGATCGCCTCGACGAGCACCTGCTCGCGGCGCGTGTCGAGCTGACGGATCACCTCGCCGATCTGGCGCTGCACGTCCGCATTGGCGGCGATGATGAGCGCATTGGCGCCTTCATAGCGCGTCACCACGGCCGGGCCGCGCGTGGCAATGCCCGGTCCGCCGGAAGATGTCGCGGCCACGGCTGCGACAGGCGGCGCGCTGCCGGGGCCATTGCCCTCCGGCGCCGCACCCTGCCCACTGCCGCCGGTCGAAATGGCCTGCCCGAGCAGTTGCTGGAGCACCGGCACCATCTTGTCCGCATCGGCATGCTGGAGCCAATACACGCGCACTTCGGTACCGGCCGCCGCGCGCTTGTCGAGGTCCTGCGCCATCGAAACCAGACGGGCCACCGTGCCGGAATCGCCGCGGATGGCGATGCTGTTCGAGCTGTCGACCGCGACCACTGTTGCGCCGGCCTGCGCGCCCTCGCCGCCGCCCGCGAGCAACGCCTGGAGCGACGTGGCGATCTCGCGCGCGCCGGCATTGTTGAGCGCGACGAGCGTGGTCGTGCTGCTGTCCGCGTCGATACGCGCGAGCACCTGGCGGATGCGGGCGATGTTGTCCGCATAGTCGGCGATCACCAGCGACCGGCCGGAGCGATTGGCCGAGACGGTGCCGTCGCGGCTGACCAGTGGGCGGATGGTGTCCATCGCCGATTGCGCGTCGATGGCGCGCAGGCGCACCACTTCGGTGACGAAAGCATTGCGATTGGCGGCCGCGCGGCCCACCGGCGAGGGCTGGCCGGCCGCCCCTTCGGCGGGCTGGATGCGGAAGGCACCGCCGGATGCCGGCACCGCCACAAGGCCGTTGGCGCGCAGCGTGGAAAGAAAGATCTCGAAATATTCAGACTGGCTGAGCGGCCGGTCGGTGACCACCGAAACCTTGCCCTGCACCCGGCTGTCGATGATGAAAGTGCGCCCCGTCGCCTTGGCAGCATCCTGAATGAAGGCGCGGATGTCGGCATCGCGCACGTTGAGGCTGAGTTGGGCCAGCGCCGGGGTGGCGCAGATGAGCGCTGTGACGAACAGGCCGGTGACGCGACGCTTGAGACGCTGGGATTTCATTTCTTGTCCGGAATAGTGAGGGCGATGGGAACGCGCGTACCGCCGCGCTCGATGATAAGGGTCAGGCTGGCGCCGGGCGTGAGCGTGCTGCGCAGGGCGGCAATGTCCTCGGCGCTGCGGACGCCCGAGCCGTTGATCTGGGCGATCACGTCGCCGGGGCGAAAGCCGACGCGAGCGAAGACGCCGCTCCCGCCCTGCGGGCTGACGGCGATGCCCGTCACCTCGCCATTTTCGAGCCGTGGCGCAAACCCGATGCCGGAGAGCAGCGCATCGGGCGCGAAGGCCTCGCCGCTGAGCGGCGGCGCGTTGGGCAGGCCATTGGGGGCCTCCGCCGACGCCTCGCCCTCGACGTCTTCGCCAACCATAGGCGCGGCGCCAGACTGGTCGATATAGAGCGTCTCGCTGACTCCGCCGCGTGAAATGGTGACATGATCGTAGCTCACCGACGCCAGCGTGACGCCGGGCGCGATCTCGTCGCCCACGGCATAGCTGCGCTGCTCGCCGGACTCGTCCGCGATGATCGCCGAGCCCAGACCCGAGCCCTCATTGAGGCGGATGCCGAAGAGCTGAAGCGGCAGCGACGTGACCTGCTGCACGCCGTCCGCGCCGGCCGCCAGCCGATAGAAGGGATCGAAGGCGGCGAAGAGCGCCTGCCGGGCCTGCGGGGCGGGAACGATGGGCTGGCGCGCGCGCCAATCGCCATAGGGTCCGGTCGAGGCGAAGAGGGCCCACACAAGGCGCGCGACCTGGAAGGCGAGCACGATCAGCAAGGCCGCTTCGATCCAGCGCCCGATCTTCGATGCCGAAGGTGATTGCGCCGCCCTGGACCGGCTTATCAAGCCCGTGAAACGCATGATGTGGTGCCGCCCTCCAAAGCTGCGACTGCCTATGCCCGCTCTATGACCGATCCACTACAATATGGTTAACAAAAAATGACGATGGAACGAAGATGTTCTTCGGTTGATCGGGCCGAGCGCCGCCTGCTACACGGCGCATCCAGCAATCATGTCTGTCTTCCACGCCCCTCTTCTCGCCGGGCAGCCCGGTATCCAGCGGTTTCCGCACGCGGAGCTGGAACTCTACATGCTGCGCGACTTCCTGAGTGGCTATGAATGTGCCGGGCTGATCGAGCGAATCGACGCCAACCGGCGCCCCTCCACCATTGCCGACGACCTGGGCTACGAGGCCTTTCGAACCAGCGAGACGTGCGATCTCGACGGACGCGACCCTTTCGTGGCGGCGATCGACGCCAAGCTGGCGGCCGTGAGCGGGCTCGACCCGGCGCATGGCGAGCCGCTTCAGGGCCAGCGTTATGCGGTGGGTCAGGAGTTCAAGGCACATACGGATTATTTCGAACCTCATGGCGCCGATTATCAGACCTATTGCGGGCGTTCGGGCAATCGCACCTGGACGCTGATGGTCTATCTGAACGACGTGCGCGACGGCGGCGCCACGCGCTTCGTGAAAGTGGACAAGATGATGAAGCCACAGCGCGGCCGGCTGCTCGCCTGGAACAACCGCCTGCCGGACGGCGGCGTGAATCCGTGGACTCTCCATCACGGGATGAAAGTGCGCGCCGGCACGAAATACGTCATCACCAAATGGTATCGCGAACGGGTCTGGGTCGGTTAAAGCCGTCCAGTGGGCCGGGCCGCTCTCTTCGAGCGGCCCGGCGCCCGGCTCAGAAAGTCGTTCCGATGGAGACACTGATCGTCACCCCCGGCGTATAGCGGTTGTAAGTGATGATGTTGGTGCCGTTCGACTGGGTCTCGCGATATTTGCGATTGGTGAGGTTGCGGGCCTCAAGTTTGAGGTCGAACTGGCGCTTCGCCACCCTGATGCCCTGCCGCGCCACGAAATCCAGGTTGAAACCGGGATATTCGTAGACATCCGGCTGGTCCTGATTGGCCAGACCCCGGCTCGTCACGCGCTTGCTCGCATAGGAGAGGATGAAGGTCTGCTGCGAGAGGGTGTCGCGGTCCTCCAGGCCAAGCTGCATGTTGACGAGATGGTCCGACTGGCCGGTGAGCGGCGCGCCATCGCGGAAAAAGTCGGTGGCCTGCGTCGAGGAGGCGCCGAACACCGCCACCGTATCGGCCGCATCCACCTTCAGCCTGGACTTGGTGTAGGTGTAGTTGGCCACCAGCACCAGATTGCGGCTGGCGAAGAACGGCGACGAAGAGACAGTCGTCATGTCGACATATTTCTGAAGCTCCACCTCGGCCCCATAGAGACTGGCGCGCGGAGCGTTGGCGAAGCTGGTGGTGAACTCGCCGCCGGTGATGAACGCCTCGATCGGTTTGTCGATGCGCTTGTAGAAGGCCGCCAGCGAAAAGCGCTGATCGCGCGCGAAATAATATTCGTAGCGCCCCTCCAGATTGAACAGCTCACTATCCTGAAGCAGCGGGTTGCCCTGATATTGGCGGTTCGTCTCGGGATCGAAATAGAACTGATAGATCAGCTCGCGAAACTGCGGCCGCGCGATGGTCTTGGAGGCGCTCAGACGCACCTGCATCTCCGGCCGGGCCTGCCAGGTGAGCGTCGCGGCGGGCAGCCAATAGGTGTTCTTGAGGCGCGTTGCCGCCGTGGAGGCACCGGGAATTGTGAACACCTGCAGCGGTGAGACATCCTGCTGCGCACTCTCGTAGCGCACACCGCCATCGATGGAGAGCGTGGGCGTGATCTGCCAGTTCAGGCGACCATAGCCGGCGTGGTTGAGCAGCGTTGCGCGGAAGGCGGGATTGCCTTCGTTCGTTTCGATGAGCGCAATGTCGAACGCATCCACGACAGCCGGTGCCAGCAGCAGATCCGGCCGCAACATGTCTACGCCACCGGGGAAAGAGCTAGGTGCGGTAAACTGGAAATCGCGCCGCGCACTTACGCGGTCCGTGCGGCTGTAGGCATAGCCGGTCGAGAGCACGAGGCCCTCGATCGCGCGCATGCTCAGGTCCGCGCCGGCTGACCACAGATCCTCGTTGAGGTCCGAATAGCTGATCGTCGCGTCGCCGCCATTGCCGTTGTTGAGGCGGTTGACGAAATAGACACCATAAGGATCGGATGCCGCGTTGCTGCGGACATATTCCAGGCTCAGCTCGGCCGGCGCCTCCCGCTGGGAGTTGGCGTAGCTGCCACGCAGATCGAGGCTGATGTCGGGCGTCAGGCGAAACTCGCCGACAAGCTGCGTGTCGATGAGCTGACGCTCATACCAGGCGGTATCCTGCTGCATGAAGTCGACATCGGTGCC
>DASRXY010000314.1:0-5299 GCA_035654035.1 Sphingobium sp.
ATGGGCGCCGGGGCCGATGCCGACATAGTCCGCATAGCGCCAGTAAGCGAGATTGTGCCGGCTCCCGGCGCCGGGCGCGGCGTGATTGGAGACTTCATAGGCTGGTCGGCCGGCAGCGGCAGTACGCGCCTGCGTCAGCTCGTAGAGCGTGGCGGCATGATCGGGGTCGGCGGGGACAAGGTTGCCGAGCCGCACGTCGGTCTCGAAGCGCGTTCCGGGCTCGATGGTGAGCTGATAGAGTGAGAGATGCTCGGTACCGAACGCGAGCGCGCGGGCCAGTTCCGCGTCCCAGTCGGTGGCGGACTGCCCCGGCCGCGCATAGATGAGATCGATGGAGACGCGCGCCACCGCCCGCTGTGCGGCATCGAGCGCGGCCAGCCCTTCGCGCACGTCATGGGCGCGGCCCAGGAAGCGGAGCGCGGCGTCGTCCAGCGCCTGGAGGCCGAGCGAGAGGCGGTTGACGCCGGCGGCCGCCGCGTCGGCGAAGCGCGCGGCCTCGGCACTGTTGGGATTGGCCTCCATGCTGATCTCGATGTCGGTGGCGAAACGCCAGTGCCGGCTGGCTGCCTCGATCAGCGCGGCGATGGTCGCCGGGTCCATCAGCGACGGTGTGCCACCGCCGAAGAAAATGGAGCCGAGCGTCCGTCCGCCGGTCAGGGTCGCCTCATGGGCCAGGTCCGCCAGCAGGGCCACACGCCATGCCACCTGGTCCACTGAGGCGCGGACATGGCTGTTGAAGTCGCAATAGGGGCATTTGGAGACGCAGAAGGGCCAGTGGACATAGAGCGCCAGGGGATGGGCTGGGAGGAGCGGCGGGACCATGCCCGCGCTTGTAGCGCGCCGTACTGGAAAGTCAGCGCCTCATGCAACGGTAGCGCGACACGGCTCGGGCATAGCTTGGGGCAAGGTGGCCTCCCGCGCGGCGAGGAAGCGCAGGATTGGCCCATAGACCTCCCGCTCCTCGACTGCCGTCAACCTCCGCAACATGTCCACGCGCTCCGCCACGGCGCTGACATAGCCGTCCCAGTTCGCGGCCATGGCCTGCCGCGTCCATCGGCCCACATGCCGGGAATAGCCCAGCCATTCCTGCTGGATGCGCTGCACCTGCGCGGAGACCTCAGGCAAATGCGCAAAGCCGCCCGCCGCAGCGAAGGGCGCGAGCACCAGCGCATCCTCACGCGCACGGTGCCGCCGGATTTTGCCGGCAAGCTGGGCGCGCAGCCCGTGGATGGCGTCGGCGGGGTCCGGTCCCCGGCGCAGTGCGGCAAGGAAGGCCTCGGCAGTCGACAGGATGAGGCGATGTTCCTCGAAGAGATTGGCTGGCATCGTCTTATTCTCCCAGGTGAGGACACGCTTCGCTGGATCGAACCGGCCCGGCGTGCCCTGCCATCTCTTTTCAGGCTGCCGCTTCAATGCCGGGCGGCACGGCTCTCTGCAAAGGCGGGAGAGAGGCCGCGCACCACCCGATAGACGCTCGATTGCTCGTCCTTCATCACGCGCCTGAGCCCATCCAGCAGGCCTTCGACGGCAGTCACATAGCCGTTCCAATTCTGCTCGATGGCCTGCGGCGTCCACTGGCGGACATGGTCGGAATAGCGGACCTTCTCGCGCATGAGTTCCTGCACGAAGGGCTCCAGATGGGGCATTTTGCCGAGCCCTCCCCCGCGCGCCAGCGGGCCAAAGATCAGCTCCTCCTCGGCGGCGCGCTGCCGGCGAATGAGCGTGCTCATCTTCATGCGCGCCCGGTTCAGCTCGGAGATCGTCGGGCGCGGCTCTTGCTTCAACATTACGACAAACGCCTCGGCCGCCTCGAGCAGGTTCCGATGGTCTTCAAACAGATCGTTCGACACGGCCTGCCCTCCTTATCGTTTTCGATTTATCGGTCTGCGACTCTTTGGAGCAGCCTATCGGCGTAAATATGAACAAATCATCCACAAACGCGCGCCGCCGCCCATAAGCGGGGCGCGGACGGTCGCCGGTGCGCGGACGTCAGAAAAAGGCGGCGACCAGCTTGCGGAAGGCATCCGCGCGGTGGCTGATGGTGTGCTTGGCGTCGGGCGCCATTTCGCCGAAGGTCAGTGCCTGATCGTGGGGCTGGAAGACGGGATCGTAGCCGAAGCCCCGAGTCCCGCGCGGCGGCCAGACGAGCGTGCCCTCCAAGCGCCCCTCGAACAATACCGTTTCGCCATCGGGCCAAGCCAGGCAGAGCGTGCAGACGAAGGCGGCGGCGCGGTCGACCTGCGGGCCTTTCTCGCAAAGCAGGCCTTCTACCTTGCCCATGGCCATGTACCAGTCGCGGCCTTTCGGCCCCTCGAACCATTGCCGCTCGGCCCAGTCGGCGGTGTAGACGCCCGGCCGGCCGCCGAGTGCGCGTACCTCCAGCCCGCTGTCATCGGCGAGCGCGGCCAGGCCCGATCCGCCGGCACTGGCCAGCGCCTTGATGCGGGCATTCTCGGCGAAGGTGGTGCCGGTCTCCTCGGGCTCGGGCAGGCCCAGCGACCCGGCCGAGACCGGCGCCATGCCATAGGGCCCGAGCAGCGCCGTGATCTCTCGCACCTTGCCTTCATTGTGGCTGGCGATGACGAGAGGGCCGGGCGTGAGGGTGCGTGTCATTGGCCCATCCTAGCCGTTCGGTTCGGGCGAAGTCGAGAGCCGGGCTGGCGTGTCTCGACGCTGCCCGAGCCGATCGGAGTGGATGAGCCTTAGCGCCCCGTTGCCTGGTCCTGCGCCTCGAAAATGCGGTTGCAGCCAATGCGGGCGAGGCGCAGCAGGCGCAGCAGCGCTTCCTCGTCATAGGTTGCGCCTTCTGCCGTTGCCTGCACCTCGGCGATATTGCCGTCGGAGAGCAGCACGAAATTGGCGTCGGCATGGGCGTTGCTGTCCTCGATATAGTCGAGGTCCAGCACCGGCGTGCCCTGGTAGATGCCGCAGGAGACGGCGGCGACTTTGGCCTGGATCGGGTCTGTGGTGAGCGTGCCCGCCGCCAGCAGCTTGTCGATGGCGATGCGCAGCGCCACCCAGGCGCCGGAGATGCTGGCGGTGCGGGTGCCGCCATCGGCCTGGATCACGTCGCAATCGAGTGTGATCTGCCGCTCGCCGAGCGCTTTGAGGTCGACCACGGCACGCAGCGAGCGGCCGATGAGGCGCTGGATTTCCTGGGTGCGGCCGGATTGCTTGCCCTTGGCTGCCTCGCGGCTGCCGCGCGTGTGCGTGGCACGGGGCAGCATGCCATATTCGGCCGTGACCCAGCCCTCGCCCTTGCCGCGCAGGAAGGGCGGCACGCGCTCCTCCACGCTGGCGGTGCACAGCACGCGGGTTTCGCCGAAGCTCACCAGACACGCTCCCTCAGCGTGACGGGTGAAGCCGGGCTCCATGGTGATGACTCGCATTTCGTCGGGCGCGCGGCCGGATGGGCGCATGATTGGGAACTTTCCGTAGGATGGGGGCTGGCGCCCGTGGTTGATGCGTCCGCCTTAGGTCACCGGCTTCTCGGCTTGCAAGGCCGAAGTGGCGCTCTGCCGCCGTCGACGATAAGCGGCCTGGATCGCCTCGCGCGCTGGCTGCTCCAGATAATGGAAGGTGAGGGCGGAGGCCGCGACGACCAGCGGGAAAGCACCGGCCACGGTGATGGCCCGCTCCAGCATCGGCGGCAGGTCCAGCCGGTCCAGCACGGGCCTCGAGACGAAATGCCAGAGCCTGAGTACCCAGAAATGGTTGAGATAGACCGAATAGGAGATGTCGCCGAGCCAGTGCAGCGGCCGGGTTTTGAGTGGCACGGTGAGCCAGCCCCGGTCCGGCCATGTCGCCGCCACCAGCAGGAAGAAGCCGGGCATGGCCAGCACGTCGTTGAGGCCGAAGCACATGGTCGCCAGGACGAGCGTCAGGCCTACGGCCTGGAGGAAACCGAGCTGCCGGTCTCCAAGAGCGGCGAAGCGGGCGCGCCGGGTGTAGAGGATCATGCCGAGGCTAAAGCCGGCAAGGCAGCGCGCGATGGCGGTGCCCTTCACGATGTCCAGAACGCCGGTGGTCAGCCCGACCCAGGCATAGAAGGCAATGGCCGGCAGGCCGAAGGCAGCGAGCGACGCACCGCGCCAGCGCGCGACCAGCGCGGCGAGCAGGGGGAAGAGCATATAGGCCGCCCATTCCGCGCTGATCGACCAGCTCGGAATGTTCCAGCTCACGCGCCCAGTCACGCCCCAGGCGTTGAGCAGAAAGAGTTGCTCGAGAAAGGCAAGGATGCTGGCGGGCGAGAGCATGTCGAGCGAGGCGGACTTGCCTGCCAGGAAGCGGACGAACTGTATGACAAAGGTCACTGCCGCGAGCATGAAGAGTGCCGCGACGTGCAGCGGATAGATGCGCGCGAAGCGGTGGACGATGAAGGTCTTGATCTGGGCCCAGTCATAGGGCGCGCGCTCGTCCATGCGCGCGGAATAGCTGATGATGAAGCCGGAGAGGATGAAGAACAGGTCCACCCACAAATAGCCACGTTTGAAGAAAGGCGTGGCGGCTTCGAACGGAAGATAGGATTGGGCGCCGAATTGCAGATGATAGGCCACGACCAGCAGGGCCGCGACCCCGCGCATGGACGTGTGAGAACGGATATAGGGTTGCATCGGCCACCATGCGCAGAGGGCTCTTGGGTCCGGCAGGCCGGCGCCTCGCGCGCAATCAACCCCAGCCGCCACTCGATTGCAATGCCCTTGAGCGGCGATGCGCTCATCGCTTGGCCGATGCGGGAAGCCATCCTACATAGGGACCTATGACGGCACCGGCCATCAATCAGTTGAGCGACCGTGCGCGGGACATTTTCCGCCTCGTCGTCGAATCCTATCTCGGAACCGGCGCTCCAGTGGGCTCGCGCACGATCAGCCGCCTGCCCGGCCTCAATCTCTCGCCGGCTTCGATCCGCAATGTGATGCAGGATCTGGAGGAGGCGGGGCTGCTCGCCGCGCCACACACCTCGGCGGGGCGGATGCCCACCGATACGGGTCTGCGCCTGTTCGTTGACGCGATGATGCAGGCCGCCGAGCCGAGCGAGGAGGACCGCCGCGCCATCGAGCGCGAGCTTTCCGGCGAGGGGCCCATCGAGGATGCGCTCAACACCGCCTCGGCGTTGCTCTCTGGCCTCTCGGCCTGCGCCGGACTGGTCATGGTGCCGCGCCGCGAGGCGGTGGTGCGGCAGTTCGGCTTCGCCTGGCTTTCGAGTACGCAGGCGCTGGCCGTGCTGGTCGGCTCGGATGGATCGGTAGAAAACCGCATCGTCGCGCTGCCGCCGGGCACGACACCCGCCATGTTGGCG
>DASRXY010000315.1:0-4275 GCA_035654035.1 Sphingobium sp.
ATTGGCGGCGATGGCGTGGACGAGAGCGCGGTCGGCCTTGTCTGCGAGGCCTTGGGTGGCGGCGTGCAGGGCCGTTTCCAGCGGCTGGCCGCGTCGCAGTACGGCATCGAGCAGCCGCAGCGTGGCCTTGCGCGCGGCGAAGCCGGGGGGCGGCGGAGCGGACGCGGCGCGAGCGCGCCGGCGGGCAGATGCGGGATGGACCATGGCGCCCCATAGCAGCATCGCCGCGCGAATGACGGCGAAAATGGCCGGCCCGGTTGAATTTGCGCCGACGCGGGCGCATCATGGAGGGATCGACGGCGCGCGCCGGCTTTTTGCAGGATCTCCATGGGACAACGCCCCGCCCATCTGCCCGACCATCTCAAGGCGCCGGCCTATCTCTCGCCCAGTCCGCCGGTTCCCCAGCCCGAAGCAGCGCCGGATGCCGTGAACGGCGCGCGGGATGGAGCAGCGCTCGACCGGCGCGACGACGGGCTCGATCCCACGCGCTATGGCGATTGGGAGCGCAAGGGAATCGCCATCGATTTTTAAGGGGGTTACAGGGATCGGACGGGCCGTGGTCTTTTCGCGCTGGCCCGCCACAATGTCTCAATTTGGTGCACTTTTTAAATGCACCCCTCAAAAAAATGCGTCATATATGAGGCAGCTTCTCCGGAAGAGAGGGGCATCGGACCGGGACGCAAGCGACGACAGGGCAAGGTGCATTTCCGTAACGATTCGGCTACCCCACGGCCGGTCTTCATGTGCTTCCCGACGTCTCTATTCGCCCTCCCGGTTGTCAGGACTTTCTGCTTCGGCCAGCTCTCCCACACTGGTCGTCGACGGAACGCCGGCCGGGCCCCACACCGGCCGGCGAACCCGTTTCCGGCGTGGCGATGTCGAATGCGACAGCCGGACTGTTCAAGCCGATCCTGCTGCAAAATTTTCATCAAACAGATGTAATCACACTGGGGCGGTCTCTCCGCTCTTGCCCCGCACAGGGCCGTGAGGTGGCGCGCTTCACGCGTGAACCGACTTGCCTCCCCAGCGTCCATTCTGTTCCCATTCCCGCCCTCCGATGCGCGGGCGCGGCCGGTGATTCCTGCCCTGCTCGGACAGCCGCCGAACACCCGCGAATGACAGTGCCGGTGCATAAGACGGAACCCGCTTGCCCGCGTGGGGCTTGCAGGCGGCGGACGGCGGGAGAGCCGAATTATGCATGATGTGCCGCCCTTGTAGGTAAGTTTCTTTCCGCCCGGCCTGCCAAACGCACAAGGGAGTGAAAGTCGGTCCGGGGCCTGTGCCCGGATCAAACGCCGGCGGTCGCCCGCAGGAGAGGAGCCATATGCCCTGGTCGCAAAGCCGGGTCGCGCGCGTGCGCGATACCGCCTGCGGGTGCTTGCCCGCCGGCCAGGCGCGGAAGCGCCATGCGCGGACACAGGACCGCGCCGGCGCTCCGGGAAAGGGGAATGACATGCACGGACGAATTCTGAAGGCATCGGCATCGTCTCTGGCCGTGATGGCCCTGGCCGCGCAGGCCCCGGCACAAAGCCAGACTGCGGCGCCGGCCGCGCCGCAGACGGTGGGCATTGATGACATCGTCATCACCGCCACGCGTCAGGCCACCAATCTGCAGGACACGCCCATTGCCATTACGGCGGTGACGTCCGAGGCGCTTCAGGCGCGGGGGATCGCCAGTATCGGCGACCTGACATCCACTGTGCCCAACGCGCAGTTCCGCCGCGTGCAGGGCGCATTCGGACCCGGCGTTTCGGCCTTTATCCGCGGAATCGGCTCGGGCGACACCAGCCTCGCCGGCCAGCCGCCCGTCGCCTTCTATATTGACGATGTGTACTACCCCATCCTGCTCGGCGCCAATTTCGACCTGCTGGATATCGACCATATCGAGGTGCTGCGCGGGCCGCAGGGCACGCTGTTCGGCCGCAATTCGCTGGCCGGGGCGATCAACGTGGTGGCGCGCCAGCCCGACACGCGGGAAGCCTCGGCCTATGCCGAGGCAACGGTCGGTTCCTACAACCGCACGGATCTGCGCGCCGGCTTCAACGTGCCGCTGAGCGAGACGGCGGCGCTACGCGTCTCGGGCATTTCCAAGAAGCGCGAGGGCTATCAGACGCTGCTCGACTTCACTTGCGAGATGAACCGCCGCGGCACCCCCGAGCTGGCCGGGAGCTTCCCGCTGACGGGGCCGCTCCAGAATTCCACCCGGCTCGACCAGGTGGATGATTGCGGCATCGGCCATTATGGCGGCGAGGACGTGCGCGCGCTGCGCGGCAGCCTGCTGTGGGAAGCCGCGCCGGGGGTGAAGCTGACTCTGACCGGCGACTATCTACGTGATCGCTCGGAAAATCCGGCGGATTCGGTGGTCGATGTCGATCCCACGCGTGCCAACGCCAATATGAAGACTCAGGCGGCCTATTTCGGCCTGGTCATCGATCAGCGCTTCATGACCGGCGACCCCTATACCACTTATGTGACCTATACTGATCGGATCGCCGCCGGCACGGTCATCCCCGGCAACACATATTATGCGCCCGATCCCGATGGCGACGGCACCACCGGCTTCGTCAACGAGCGCGGGCAATATACGCGCGGCGGCTATGCGATCCCCAATCACAACAATCTGCGCAACTGGGGCGTAGCCGGCAAGCTCAACTGGGATCTGGGCGGCGACATCGATCTGACCGCCGTGCTGGCCTATCGCGATCTCGACGAGACCCACACCTTCGATACCGACGGCATGCCGCTGGTGGTCGAGCATGTCATCAACCATCTTTCGCAGAAATACACGCATGCCGAGCTGCGGCTGTCCGGCAAGTCCGATTTCATGGATTGGGTGGTGGGCGGCTTCTACTTCGATGCCGATGGCGACCAGCATGCGTCGCTGATCCAGGCCAGCTCGGGCCTTCAGCGGCAATTGCACACCACGTATAAGCCGACCAGCAAGGCAGTGTTCGCCAACGCGACGGTGCGGCCCTTTGGTGAGAAGCTCGGTGTCATGCTGGGCCTGCGCTATGCCGACGACAAGATGGCGGTGGATTTCTCCAACATCTCGGACGTGAGCTTCCGCACCACGGCCTCGGACATTCTGTTCAAGGTGGTGCCCTCCAGCAAAAAGCTGAGCTGGAAGGCGGGGCTCAATTATCAGCCCACCAACGATGTGCTGCTCTATGCCTCGGCGGCGACTGGCTATTCGTTGCCGGGCTACAACACGCGGCCTTTGCAGTTCACGCAGGTTTCGCAGAGCGACGCCAATGAAGACATTGCTTATGAGTTGGGCGCCAAGCTCGATCTGTTCGACCGGCGGCTCAGGCTCAACATCGCGGCCTTCTATACCGACTTCAAGAACCGGCCGACCACCATCGGCGGCGCCGAGGCATTGCTCGACGATCAGGGCCTGCCCCAAGCCGGTAACCAGCAGCTCGTGCCGCTGCCCGGTGGCCCTCCCGGCTCGACCCAGTGCAGCACGGAGACGCTGCCCACCAACACCGGCATCGTCTGCCTGGGTCGCACCTATTTCCGCAACCAGCCGGCGACGATCCGTGGTTTCGAGGCGGAATATACGCTCAATCCCATCGAGGGGCTGACGATCAACGGCTCGGTTGGCTGGTCCAAGTTCATGGCACCGGACATCGAGGCGCGCACCGTCAACCGGCGCCAGAGCAACCCGTTCTGGACCGCGAGCAGCGGCATCCAGTACGAGATTCCGGTTGATATGCTGGGCGGTACGATCACGCCCCGGCTCGACTGGACGTTCGAAAGCAGCCAGATCGTGAGTGGCACCTCGACCAAATATAACGGGTTGCTGCCCGCTAAGTCGCTGTTCAACGGTCGAGTGACTTACGACAATCTCGACCATGATTTCACGGTGGCGCTGGGCGTCATCAACCTGTTCAACAAGTTCTACTATCGCAACGTGTTCGATTATCAGGGCCTCGGCTATCCGCAGACGGATGCGCAGCCGGCCCCGCCGCGCGAATGGTATCTGACCTTGTCGAAGCGCTTCTGATCCGGCCGCGGCGCGCGGGGGCCCTCTTCCCCGCGTGCCGCGTTCGGTGGTCCCCCTTGCGCCGCCGGGCTGCCTGCTCGGTGGCGTTTTTTTGTGTGGGCTGGATACGGCGCTGAAACGGTGCTGGACTCTGGCGTGTCCCGACAGTGCCGGCCCGCGCTCCCGCCCGGCCATCGGCCGACCCATCCGTTCCAATCCCGTACGCGTGAAAAGCGGGAAGCCTAGGGCGCCGGGGTATGTCGGCTGATGCCGGAGTCCGGCTTCCGCAG
>DASRXY010000316.1:0-2699 GCA_035654035.1 Sphingobium sp.
GTGACGATCCGCGTCTTCCAGGGCGAGCGCGAGATGGCGGCCGACAACAAGCTGCTCGGCCAGTTCGATCTCGTCGGCATCCCGCCGGCGCCGCGCGGCGTGCCGCAGATCGAAGTGACGTTCGACATCGATGCGAACGGCATCGTCAATGTCTCGGCCAAGGACAAGGGCACCGGCAAGGAGCAGCAGATCAAGATCCAGGCCTCGGGCGGCCTCAATGATGCCGACATCGAGCAGATGGTGAAGGATGCCGAGCGCTTCGCCGAGGAAGACAAGAAGCGGCGCGAGTCGGCCGAGGCGAAGAACAGCGCCGAGAGCCTCGTCCACACCACCGAGCGCCAGCTCCAGGAGCACGGCGACAAGGTGGACGCCAGCCTGAAGGGCGAGATCGAGACGGCCGTGGCCGCGCTCAAGACCGCCATCGAGGGCGGCGATATCGACGCCATGAAGGAAAAGACCCAGGCCCTTGCCCAGGTCGCCATGAAGCTCGGCCAGGCCATCTACGAGAAGGAGCAGCAGGCCGCTGCCTCCCCCTCGGGCGAGCAGGGCGCGGCCGAAGGTGGACAGGATGACGTCGTCGACGCCGAGTTCTCCGAAGTCGACGAAGACAATAAGGGCTGATGTCGGACGCCGCGACCCCGCTCGCCCCTTTCCGGGAGCGAGCGGGGCCGCGGACAGGGGCGGGACGGGCATGAGCACGGAAACCGATTTTTACGAACTGCTCGAAATCGAGCGGACGGCTGATGCGGGCGCCATCAGGAGCGCCTATCGCCGCCTCGCCATGCGCTATCACCCGGACAAGAATCCGGGCTGCAAGGAGAGCGAGGAGCGGTTCAAGGCCATCAACGAAGCCTATGATTGCCTGAAGGACGATCAGAAGCGCGCCGCCTATGACCGCTTTGGCCATGCCGCATTCAAACAGGGCGGCATGGGCGGTGGAGGCGGGGGCTTCCACAGCGCGGATTTCTCCGACATCGGCGATATTTTCGAGACCATCTTCGGTTCCGGATTCGCCGGCGGCGGGCGCGGGCAGCAACGCCAGCAGCGCGGCGCGGACCTGCGCTACGACATGGAAATCGGCCTGGAAGACGCCTTCCACGGCAAGGAAACGGCGATCACCATCGACGTCTCGACGCGCTGCGATGTCTGCGATGGCAGCGGCGCGGAGCCGGGCACCAGCGTTGAGACCTGTCCCACTTGCGCGGGGCACGGCAAGGTGCGCGCCCAGCAGGGCTTCTTCGTTGTCGAGCGGACCTGCCCGAGCTGCCATGGCGCCGGCCAGCGCATCACGTCGCCCTGCCGCGCCTGCCGCGGGGAGGGCCGCGTCGATCAGGCGCGCACGCTCGACATCAAGATTCCGCCCGGCGTGGACGATGGCACCCGCATCCGCCTCGCGGGGCAAGGGGAAGCCGGGCCGCGCGGCGCGCCGGCGGGGGACCTCTACATCTTCCTCCACATCCGGCGGCACGCGATTTTCGAGCGGAATGGCGTCAATCTCTTCTGCCGCGTGCCGGTGAGCTTCACGCTGGCCGCGCTCGGCGGCGCCATCCAGGTGCCCGGCCTCGACGGCAAGATGCACGACATCCGCATTCCCCCCGGTCTCCAGTCCGGCAAGCAACTGCGCCAGCGCGGCGCCGGCATGCCGGTGCTCAACGCGCGCGGCCATGGTGACCTCGTCATGCAGATCAACGTGGAGACGCCGACCAAACTGACGGCGCGTCAGAAGGAACTGCTGGAGGAATTCCGCGCAACCGAGACAGGCGAGGAATGCCCGCGGGCGAGCGGCTTTTTCACCAAGATCAAGGGCATGTGGGAAGATCTTACGGAGTAGTCCGAGCAGCTGCCAGTGCGGACATCATTTGAATTCCGTTGATCCCGGAGCTCTTGAAGGGCTTGTTTGCGCGGCGCAGATGTTCCGCCGTTGACCTTATCGGCTCCCGCATAGGGAGGGGCGATAGCGGCTAAAAGGTTTGGCTGGGACCTGGGCGCCTGCGTTCGCAGGAACGCATCCAAGTCCGGACGGGGAGCAGGGAGGCGCTTGCTGGCGCACCACCAGCCTTACAGCGTCTTGGGCAGTTCCAGCCGCGCGCCGTCGGGAGTGTCCGCCACGATCATCTCGGCGATGGCTTCGCCCACGACATCGGGGGTCTTGACCGTTGCCGGGTCCTCGCCGGGATAGGCGCGCGCGCGCATGGTGGTGCGGGTGGCGCCGGGCTCGACGATATGCGTGCGGATGGCTGTCACGCCGCGCACTTCCTGCCCATAGGCAGCGAGCAGCACTTCGAGCGCGGCCTTGGACGCGCCATAGGCCCCCCAATAGGCGCGGGGCTGTGCCGCAACGCCCGTGGTGAGCGCCACCACCCGCGCATCCTTGCTGGCACGCAACATCGGGTCAAAGGCGGCGATCAATGCCTGCGGGGCGGAAAGGTTGAGCGTCAACTGCCGCGCGAATTCCTTGGTGTCGATGGCCGGCACCGCCGCCAGCGTGCCGAGCGTCGCGGCGTTGAGCACCAGCGCATCGAGCACGCCCCAGCGCTCCGCCACGGCCTTGGCCAGCCGCACGATGCTCTCGCCGTCGGTGAGATCCAGCGGCGCGATGGTGGCGCTGCCGCCCGCATCGTGGATGGCCTGCTCCACGGCTTCCAGGTCCGTCGCCGTGCGCGCCACCAGCAGCACATGCGCGCCGCGCGCCGCCAGGG
>DASRXY010000317.1:0-4777 GCA_035654035.1 Sphingobium sp.
GGCGTTTCGGCCCAATCCGGCCAGCGCGGTCCACGCCTTTTGTCATTGCTTGCCCGCGCTGTGGCACCAGATGTCGGTGCATCTCTCCGCAGCCGCCTGCATCGACTGGGCCGCGCAGCTTATCGGCGCACCGGGCGCGGCGGATTTCTTCGCCAAGGCCGAGGCGGCCGGTCCGGCGAGCGGGCCGGAGCTGTTCCTCCCCTATCTCTCCGGCGAGCGGACACCGCACAACGATGCCCAGGTGCGCGCCGGCTTCCTGGCGCTCGACAACGACACCACGCCCGAACGGCTGGCGCAGGCTGTGCTGGAAGGCGTCGCCTTCGCGCTCGCAGACGGGCTCGATGCCCTGCGCGCCGCCGGCACGCAGGTTGAGAGCCTTGCCGTCATCGGCGGCGGCGCCCGCTCGCGCTATTGGGGCGAGACCATTGCCGCCGCGCTCGGCGTGGAGCTGGTCTATCTGCGCGGCGGAGAGGTCGGCCCTGCCATGGGCGCGGCCCGTCTGGCGCAAATCTGCGTGGACGGCGGCGCTCCTGCGGACGTCTGCGCCCCGCCGCCCGTTTCCCATCGCATCGCGCCCGATCCCATCCTTGCCGCGCGGCTCGCGCCCAAGCGCGCCGCCTTCATCGACGCCTACCCCCGCATTTCACCAAGGAACGCATCATGAGTACCGATTTCTTCGCCGGCATCCCGCAGATCACTTATGAGGGGCCGGAGAGCGACAATGAGCTGGCCTATCGCTTCTACGACAAGGACCGGGTCGTGCTCGGCAAGCGCATGGAGGATCATCTGCGCTTCGCCGTCTGTTTCTGGCATACGTTCTGCTGGCAGGGCAGCGATGTGTTCGGCCCCGGCACCTTCGGCCGCCCCTGGCACAAGGGAGCCAACGACAGTGCCGCTGCCGCCATGAAACGCGCCGTCGCCTTCGATTTCTTCACCAAGCTCGATGTGCCCTTTTACTGTTTCCACGATGTCGACGTGATGGCGGAAGCAAACAGTGTTGCCGAGCATCGGCGCCTGTTCGCCGAGGCCGCCGACGACCTGGAAGCCAAGCAGGCCGCGACCGGGCGAAAGCTGCTGTGGGGCACCGCCAATCTCTTCAGCCATCCGCGCTATGCCGCCGGCGCCGCGACCAGCCCCGATCCGGAAGTCTATGCCTTCGCCGCCATGCAGGTGCGCGACGTGCTGGAAGCCACGCATCGCCTGGGCGGCGCCAACTATGTGCTGTGGGGTGGCCGCGAGGGTTATGAGACGCTCGCCAACACCGACCTGAAGCGGGAACTGGACAATTTCGGCCGCTTCCTCGCGCTGGTTGTGGAGCACAAGCACAAGATCGGCTTCACCGGCACCATCCTCATCGAGCCCAAGCCGCACGAGCCGACCAAGCATCAATATGATTTCGACACGGCGACCGTGTACGGCTTTCTCAAGCGCTATGGGCTGGAGGACGAAGTGCGCGTCAACATCGAGGCAAACCACGCCACGCTGGCCGGCCACACCTTCGAGCATGAGCTGGCAATGGCGAACGCGCTCGGCATCTTCGGTTCGATCGACGCCAATCGCGGCGACCACCAGAATGGCTGGGACACCGATCAATTCCCCAACAGCGCCGAGGAAATGACGCTCGCCATGCTGGAGGTGATCCGCGCCGGCGGCTTCACCACGGGCGGCTTCAATTTCGACAGCAAGGTGCGTCGTCAGTCAATGGAGCCCGTGGACCTGTTCTACGGCCATATCGGCGGGATCGACACGGTGGCCAAGGGTCTGCTCAACGCCGCCGCCATCATCGAGGACGGCCGCATCGATGCCATCAAGGCCGAGCGCTATGCGGGCTGGGAAGGGGATTTCGCGCAAGCGATCTCGACTCTCGATCTCGCGGGTATCGCCGACCTCGCCGAGAACCGCACCATCGATCCCAAGCCGCGCTCCGGCCGGCAGGAGCGGGTGGAGAATCTGGTCAACCGTTTCGTGTAATCGCCCGGCCCGGCATCCGGTGCTGGCTCGGCCGGGCGGGTGCCGGGCGCGGTACAGCATAGAGGTGGCGGAGGACGCGTATCGCTGGCCGGACCTCCGTGCCGGGGGGAAGGAAGTGGGCAGTATCTATGGCCGGGCGTGGTTCTTCCGGCTGCGTGAGCGATAGTCGTCCGCCGCCATGATTGTCTTGTGCACGCTCTGTGACGACTGGTCCGGGATATTTTTCAGCTGGGGCCTCAAATTATAATCTCGTCATTCCCGTGAAAAGGGGATGTCGTTCGCCGCAGGTGATTGGGGATGGGGAGCGAGATTCCCGCGTTTGCGGGAATGACGCGAGAATGGGTTGAGCATACGCCTTTTACGCCTTGGATGCCGCCTCGCCGCTCGGTCAGCGGCTTGGATGCGGCGCCGCGCCGCCGGGGTGACTTTTGCGGTTTCTACCGCGCCCCCTGCGCAAAAGGCCCGATCATCGTCCCGACGAACCCGCCGGCTTTTTCGGTGCTGAGATTGGTCGCGTCGACATCGTCGGCGACGGTGGTCCACTGGCCGTCGTGGCCCATGTCGAAGCCGTAGCGGCCGCCATTGGCGCGGATGCGCAGGTCGAGCACGGCGGCCTGGCTGTCTGTGATGGGGCGCTGCGCCACTGTCACGCCCTCGCGCGGGTCGCTCTCGCCGGCGCGGCGGGCGACGCGCACCAGCAATTGGCCGTCGCGCCGGGTGAGCGCCACGGTCAGGAAATAGGCGTCGTTCTGGATCGCCGCGAGCCCGGCGCTTTCGCCCTCACGCGGGGCGAAGGTGAGGCGGGTCGTTACCATAGCCTTATCGTGCTGCTGGCGCCGCCCGGCAAAGGCGGGCTTGCCGAGGTCGCCGATGCCGTCGCGTCGCGCGTCGAGCAGCAGGTCGCCGCCTGCCACGCGCACTGGCGCGCCGCGCATCCTCATCCAGGCCATGCCGAGCGCGCTGCCCTCGAAATCATCGCGCCAGCCGAAGCTGCCGGACTGTGGCGGCGCCGGCGTGTCGGCGGGAAGGGGGCGGGGCGCCAGTGTCGGGATCGGCGCGCCGTGCGGAAGAATGATCGGCCACCCGTCGCGCCAGGTCACGGGCAGGAGGAAGGTTTCGCGGCCGACATTATAAAGATTATCCTGATAAGGGCGGGTCGCCAGGAAAACGGCCCACCACTGCCCGTTGGGCAGCGTCACCAGATCCGCATGGCCCGCCGAGGTGATCGGATTGTCCCGCCCGGCCGGCAGATCACGCTGGGTCAAAATAGGATTCACCCCCGCCGGCGCCGGCACATAGGGGCCGTCCACCGCATCGGCGCGCAGCACCACCTGGCTGTGATTGACCGATGTCCCGCCTTCCGCGGCGCTCAGATAATAGCGCCCCTCCACCTTGTAGAGATGCGGCCCCTCGATCCATACCGGCTTTGTGGAGAGGTCGATACCGCCGTTCACAATGAGCTTCGGCTTGCCCATCATCTTCAGCGCCACGGGATCGAACTGCTCGATCCAGATGGCGCGGTGGCCGTCATAGAGCGGCTCGCCCTCCGGCGCGCGATTGTTGACCAGCCAGGCGCGCCCATCCTCGTCGAAGAAGAGCGAGGGGTCGATGCCTTCCACGCTGGGCAACCAGACCGGATCCGACCACGGGCCCTCGGCGCGCGAGGCCGTCATCACGAAATTGCCGCCGCAGTCGACGCAGGTGCCGACCAGGAAGAAGCGTCCGTCATGATAGGCGAGCGCCGGTGCGAAGATGCCGCGCGAGACGGTGAGGCCCGTGAAGTCCATCTGCTCCGGCCGGTCGATCGCATTGCCGATCTGCCGCCAGGTCACGAGATCGCGGCTGTGGAAGATCGGCAGGCCGGGGAACCAGGTGAACGTGGAGTTCACCAGATAATAGTCGCTGTCCACGCGCAGCACGCTGGGATCCGGGTAGAAGCCGGCCAGCACGGGGTTGCGATATTGGCCGGCTGGTGCCGGAGGACCGTCCGTTCCCTCATAAGCGACCCATGCGAAGCGCGCGACGGAGGGCGCGGGCGCCTGCGCCCAGGCTGCCGGTATGGCCAGCGCTGCCGCCAATCCCGCGATCAGGCCGATCAGCCTGTCTCTCCAGCCTGTCCGCATGACGCATCCTCCCTCTTCCGCCGGCCCCGTTTTTCGGGCGCGCCGCCTGTGCAATGGGTTGCGCGGATCGGCTCCTCGTCCTATTTAGTCTGAGTTGTTCCAGAAGGACAAGCACAGATGATCGACGGAGCCATGCTCATCGGCGCGCGCGCGCTTCAGGCCGAAAACCGCTTCACCGCGCTCAACCCCGCCACCAACGAGCCACTGCCGCCGGACTTCTCCGCGGCCACGCCGGCGCATGCCGCGCAGGCCGCGCAACTCGCGGCCGAGGCCTTTCCCTCCTATGCCGCTACGGACCTGGAGACGCGCGCTGCGTTCCTCGAAGCGGCGGCCGATGCGATCATGGCGATCGGCGACGAACTCATCGAACGCGGCACCGCCGAGACTGGCCTGCCCGCTGCCCGGCTGGAGGGCGAACGCGCGCGCACCGTCGGCCAGCTTCGTCTCTTTGCCAGTGTCGTGCGCCAGGGGGACTTCCTGGACGCGACGATCGATCCCGCTTTGCCGGATCGCCAGCCAATGCCCCGGCCGGACCTGCGCCGCGCCAACCTGCCGCTGGGGCCGGTTACGGTGTTCGGGGCGTCCAACTTCCCGCTCGCGTTCTCGGTGGCGGGAGGAGACACGGCCTCGGCGCTTGCCGCCGGCTGTCCGGTCATCGTCAAGGGGCACAGCGCGCATCCCGG
>DASRXY010000318.1:0-2878 GCA_035654035.1 Sphingobium sp.
CGCAATAGGGCGAGACGCCATGTCGACGACACAAATCTTCATCGTGGCGCAGGTCATGACCCGGCCGCGCGCCATTTCATAACATTGGGTGACAGGGGAAAGGCGCTGGAGTGAAGTGCTCTGCCGATCCACCCGTCACACATGCCAGCCGCATTGCGCAACGCTCTTCACCAGCCCTGAACCGGCGTATCGCGCTGGCCGAGCCGATGGGTTAGGGCTGGTGAGTACCCGTCGTTCTCAGCGGCCCAAGGCTCCTGCCTGCGCAGGAGCACATAGTTCCTTCATTTCAACCTTATGCCGCCCAGCGCCGCTCCTGCACGCGAAGTACTGGCGCCCCTTTCAAGACTCTCCGGTTTCGCGCCAGGCAGCTACATCACCTCGATGCGCCAGCAGTGCTTCAGGGCAGGCCCGGCGCGCCTGCACCGGTCGCGGCGTCCGACTGCGCGCGGCGCAGCACCGGCAATTGCGGCAGCGGCGGCGCTTCCACGGCTTCCAAAGGCTCCGTGTCCTCCTCGGTAACCGGCTCAACCCAGAACCCCATGGCCTGCGCCATTTGCCGGTAGCGCGTCTCGGCCGCGTCACAGCCTTCGCAGACATGGACCTGGGGTGCTTCCACTGCCGGCGCCGGCGCCCCGGATGCGAGGGCACGGCCAACGAGCGGCTCCGGCGCTGTGGGCCGCGAACCCGTGGGGCACGTCAGGTCCGTTTCACTCACGGGCGCACTGGCCAGATCGATGCCGGCCGCCACAAAGCGGCCGAGCGTGGTGCCGCCCACAAAAGCGAGCAGGAACATACCGCTCCAGAAGAGCACGAGCCGGTCTCTTGCCTTCATCGCGACAGTTTACCACAGCCCGCCGGCACGGCCAGCATGGCAAATGCTGCAACGGTGGACGCGCGCGCGCAGCCTGTCTCATTTCAGGCACAGCCAAAAGCCCCCAGATTCCATATCCGGAAGGCCCCGCATCCGCCCGCGCAAAATAAGCCCACCTAACGTCATCTCAGCGAACGCTGGGATCTCCTTTGACCGCAATCGACTTGGCCCTGGCTTCCAGGCTGCGCAGAAAAACGGCAGACGCAGGAGCACGACAAGAGCGCTCAAGCCTGAGCGCGAGCGGGCGGCGGGGCGCGCAGGGCGCGGGCTCGCGAGGGCCAGAGCCCCCTCCCCGCGCCCTCATCAGTGCGGCCCACCGCCGCTGCTCTCGCTGGAGCGGCCCCAATCCTCATTAGCCCGGGCAATGATGTAAGCGTGGATCGCGTCCACTTCGTCGGGCTTGAGCAAGTCGGCGAAGCTCGCCATGCCCTTGTCCTGATAGAGACCATTGAGCACGATGTCGTTGAACTTGCCGTGCGTCTCGCGCGTCATCCGGCGCAGGTCCTTGACGCCACCAATCGCCTGCTGGCCGTGGCACTGGGCACAGGTGTTGGCGAAGAGTTGCGCGCCGCGGGCAATGGTCGCCTCGCTGGCCGTCACCGGCGGCGGATCGGGGATCTGTTCATCGGCCTTGAGCGGCGGCAGTGTCACCTTGCCGTCCAGCTTGAAGACGAGCAGCCGGGCCGAAGCGCGCGGCAGCTCGATACCGGCGCCCCGCTCGATCTGCGCGGCGCCGCCGCCCCAGCCGGCATTCACGGCGATATATTGCACGCCATCCAGCATATAGGTGATCGGCCCGGCGACCGGCGCGCTCTGCACCGGCATTTCCCACAGCAGCTTGCCATTGCGGGCATCGAACGCTGCAAAGGTCTGCCGCGTCGTCCCCTCGAACACGAGGTCGCTGCCCGTCACCATCACGCCGCCATTGCCGTGGCGCGGCAGCGGCACTTTCCAGGCCGCTTCCTGTTTCACCGGGTCCCAGGCGACGAGGAAGGTCTTTTCCATGGCGTCGATCTGCTTCTGCATCTCGGCGCGCTTCTTGAGCGCATCGCCGGTATAGCCACCCCAGCCGCTGTTGGAGCGGAAGGGCTTGGGCGTCCAATTGGGATCATAGGCATAGCCGAAGCCGCTCTCGAAGCTGGGGAAATACGCAAGCTTCGTGCGCGGCGAATAGGCCATGGGGAACCAGTTGTGCCCGCCGCCCGGCCCCGGATAGACCAGCAGCGGGTCGGTGCCGTAATGCATGCCGGGGTTGACGACCATCTTGCCGGTCTTCTCGTCGACCCGGCCCCAATTCACCGGCACATAAGGCTTGGCGGAGATGAACTTGCCGCTCGCCGCGTCCAGAACATAGAAAAAGCCGTTCTTGGGCGCCTGCATCACCACCCGGCGCGTCTTGCCGGCAATGGGCAGGTCCGCCAGCGTGATCGTGCTGGTGCAGGTATAGTCCCAATCCTCCTCGGGCACCTGCTGGTAATGCCATTTATATTCGCCTGTCGTCGCATCGACCGCCACGATAGAGCAGACAAACAGATTGTCGCCCTGGCTGTTCGAACGATAATGCCAGCTATTGGAGCTGCCATTGCCAGTGCCGACATAGACGAGATTGAGCTTGGGATCGTAGGCGATCGAATCCCACGGATTGGCGCCGCCGCCGAGTTGCTTCCAGAGCCCCTTGTCATCCCAGGTCTTGCGGATCATCGGCATGATGCTGTCCGATGCTTCGCCATCCGGCTTGTCCTGCGGATTGGGCGTCAGGAAAAATTTCCACAGCTTCTTGCCGGTTTCCGCGTCCCAGGCTGCGACAAAGCCGCGCACACCCAGGTCGCCGCCCGACTGGCCGACCACCACCTTGCCATCGAACACGCGGGGCGCGCCGGTGATGGAATAGGGCATGTCGTGATCGAACGCCTGCGTCGTCCACACTGGATCGCCGGTGCGCGCATCGAGCGCGATGATGCGCCCATCGAGCGTGGCGATGATGACCTTGCCCTTCCACAGGGCAAG
>DASRXY010000319.1:0-4268 GCA_035654035.1 Sphingobium sp.
ATCCGCGCGTAGTCGTTGAGCACGGCCGCGCCCTTGTCGGTCGTGTAGTCGTAGGCGTCGAGCCAGTTCTGGCGCACGACGATAGGGTCGATGGACAGCGAGCGCACCAGCGTCACGAAGCGCGCGATGTGGTGCGCCGTCTGTGCATCGTTGGGCCGGTATGGCGTGGCGGCTTCGCCCACGGCGCGCACCTGGCCCGCGTTGTCCACCTCGATGACGTAGGGCGTCACGATGGACTGCGCCGAGCGCCACACCAGGCCACCCGCCATCAGCAGCGCGAGCGTGAGGCAGCCGAAGGCCATCAGCCGCCAGTTCTTCGCCTGCACGCGCGGCGAGCCGATGCGGTCGTCCCACACCTGGCCGGCAGCTTGGTACGGCGTGGCAGGCTGCGGCGTGTCGGCATAGCGCACCTGCGGTTTCTTGAATCGCATGGTCAGTTCTCCTTGTGAATCGCTTTAGTCGTCAGAGCCGCGCAGGCTCGGGCCTTGCCCGGAGCCGCCACCATCGCCACCGCGCAGCGCGTGGGCGGTGGTGGTTGCGGCATGGGTGAGTTGCTGTCGGCGATGCAGCCGCTTGGCCCAGGCGGGCTGTGTGTTGGCTGCGCCGGAAGCGGCTTCGCCTGCGGCGGCCTGGCTGGATGCTCCGGCCGCGCCCGCGTCGGCCGCCTGGCCATTCCAGCCAGCGCGGAACGGCGCGGCCATGCGCTGTCCGGCGGCGGAAGCGCGGGATCCCGAGCAGTACGCCGCCACCGTCAGCGGCGACCAGATGTACCGCGACGCGCAGGAGCGTTGGCGGAACACGCTCAACGGCTTGCAGACCACCATGCAGATGCAGGCGCAGGTGTCGCAGAACCTGGGGGAAGACGAAAGCGTGCTGGCTGATCTCGTTGGCAAGAGCCAGTCGGCCGAAGGTGCGTTGCAGGCGATGCAGGCCATGAACCAGTTGCTGGCCTTGCAGGCCAAGCAGTCGATCCAGTCGCAGCGGCTCCAGATCACGCAAGACCGGGCGGCCTCGCTGGAGCTGGCGCGGCAGGCGGCAGCCACTGAGCGCGCCCGCGAAGTGCGGCGGCGTTTCCTGGGCGACGGCACGCCGTACACGCCGCAGCGTGTGGATTTCTACGGTAACTGACGGGAGGCCACCATGCGATGCGTCCTCGTCCTGTCGGTTTCGCTGCTTGTGGCACTGCTGGCCGCTTGCGGCAAGCAGCCGGCCGACAACCTTGCCGATGCCCTGGCCGCCGATCCCGTGCGGCTCAAGGCATTGCGCGCGCAATGCGTGGCCGACCGGCAGGCCGCGGGCGAGAACGCTTGCCGCGCCGCTGCCGAAGCCTTCCGGCGGCGCCTCTTCTCCGGCCAGACCGGGCCGGATGAATACCAAACGCTGGCCGACCTGCCGCCGATCCCGCCGAGCTTCGATGAGCCGGCCGATGGCGTAGCGCCGGCACCGCCGACCGAACCGAAGGACACGCCATGAATGACGTGACCATCATCGACCAGTTCCTCAACACCTTCGCCGCCTACATCGACTCGGGTTTCGGGCTGCTGCGGGGCGAAGTGGCGTTCCTCACGGCCACGCTGATCGTCATCGACATGACGATCGCCGGCCTGTATTGGGCCATGAGCCACGCCACCGGCCAGGGCGAGGACGTGATCGCCAAGCTTCTGCGCAAGGTGCTCTACGTCGGTGCCTTCGCTTACATCATTGGCAACTTCAACTGGCTGGCCGGCATCGTGTTCCGCTCCTTCGCCGGGCTGGGCCTGACGGCCACCGGCTCGGCCATCACGATGGAGAACTTCTTGCAGCCGGGCCGGCTGGCGAAAACCGGCATCGACGCTGGGGCGCCGATTCTGGAGCAGATCGGCGAGATGGCCGGGTTCCCCGAGGTCTTTGCGAACGTCGATGCCATCGCGGTGATGTTCCTCGCGTGGCTGATCGTGGTGCTGTGCTTCTTCGTGCTGGCGATCCAACTGTTCATCACGCTGATCGAGTTCAAGTTGACCACGCTCGCCGGGTTCGTGCTGGTGCCGTTCGCGCTGTGGAACAAGACGAGCTTCCTGGCGGAAAAGGTGCTGGGCAATGTGGTGTCCGCCGGCATCAAGGTGCTGGTGCTGGCCGTGATCGTCGGTATCGGCTCTGGCCTGTTCGCGCAGTTTCAAGTCCACCCCGCCGAGCCGTCCATCGACCACGCGCTGGTCATCATGCTGGCCTCGCTCGCGCTGCTGGCGTTGGGCATCTTCGGCCCAGGGATTGCCACGGGCCTGGTGTCCGGCGCGCCGCAGCTCGGCGCTGGCGCGATGGCCGGCGCTGCTGTGGGCGCGGCAGGCGCGGCGGTGGCCCTTGGTGCTGCCGCGACGGGCGTAGGTGGCGCCGTCATGGCCGGGGCGCGCATGGCCCCGGCTGCCGCCAAGCTGGCCGGCAGCGGCGCGCGTGCTGCCACGTCGGCAGCCGGCAGCGCGAGATCGGCGTTCCAGGCCGGTTCCGCTGCCGCAGGCGGTGGCGCCAAGGGCGCGATGGCTGGCCTGGGCAACGTCGCCAAGACCGGCGCGCAGTCGGCAGGACGCGCGGCGGCATACAGGCGCGCGAACTCCTGATCCAGATTCGTCACGTTGTAGGCCAAGCCTCGGGCCTGGGCCATCAACCGCTCGGTCGTCGCCAGATTGGCGCGCAACTGGCCGACGACGCTGGACGGCAGGCTGGCGAGGTTGCGCGCCTGGTTCATCAGCATCTGCGCTTCGTTCTGGAGCTGCTGGATCTGGTTGTTAATCTGCTCCAACGTGCGGATCGCGGTCAGCGTGTTCTGCACGAGGTTCGTGGGGTCGATCACGACCCATTGCGCATGGGCCGTGGCGGTGCAAAGCATGGCCGCGATGGCGGCGGCGACAAGACGCTTCTTCATGGCAGGTTCTCCAGGGGTTGGTCAGCGAGGGAACCCGGCGCGAGGCCGGGGAACGAGGGCAGCAGGTCGGCCGCCCAATCGAGGCCGCGATGGCGCAGCCAGGCACCCGCGAAGCCGGGCACGCCGGCGTCCGGCGGCACGCGGCCAAGAACGTCATCAATGGCGCGCTGGTCTTGCGGCGTGGACGCGCCCGCGAACGCCAGCGCCGCCGGCCCCAGGTCGAGGTCGAACAGGCGGTTGCCGAGGCGGGATTGGTAGTAGTAGTCGCGCTTGGGCTGCGCGGTGGCGACGATTTCGATCTGCCGCCGATTGAGGCCGAAGCCCTCGTAAATCGTGCGAATCTGCGGCTCGGTCGCCTGCGGGTTGGCGAGGAAAATGCGGCTCGCGCAGCTCTCGATGATCGCGGGCGCGATGCTCGAATCCTTGATGTCGGCGAGGCTCTGCGTGGAGAAGATGACGCTGACGTTCTTTTTCCTGAGCGTCTTGAGCCATTGCCGAATGCGTGCGGCAAACACCGGGTCATCGAGGAACAGCCACGCTTCATCGAGGATCAGCAGCGTGGGCGCACCGTCGAAGCGTTCATCGAAGCGCGCAAAGAGGTAATGCAGCACGGCCATGACGGCGGCCTTGCTGTGCATCAACTCCTCCATCTCGAAGCACTGCACGTCGGCCATGCCGAGGCGGTCATGGTCGGCGTCCAGCAGCTTGCCGTGGGCGCCGCCCAGCACATAGGGCGACAGCGCCTGCCGCAGCGTGTTTGATTGCAGCAGCACGGAAAGCCCCGTCATCGTGCGCTGCTGCACTGGCGCACCGGCGAGGCTTCCCAGCGCCGACCAGATGGCCGCCTTCTCGTCGGGGCCGACCGCCACGCCTTCATGCAGCAAGCGGCCTTCGATCCATTCGGCCGCCCAGGTGCGGTAGCCCTCGCGGTCGATGCGTGCGAGCGGCTGGAAGGCAATTTCGCCATCCGTGCCCAGGTCGTAGTGCTCGCCGCCCAGCCCGAGAACCGTGGCGCGCATCGAGCGGCCCATGTCGAACGCGAAGATGCGCGAGCCGCGATAGCGGCGGAACTGCATTGCCAGCGTGGCGAGCAAGACCGACTTGCCCATGCCGGTCGGCCCCGCGACCAGCGTGTGGCCCACGTCGCCGATGTGCGTCACCAGCCGGAACGGCGTAGCGCCATCGGTACGTGTCACGATCAACGGTGGGCCGTCCAAATGATCGTTGCGCTCCTGGCCGGCCCATACCGCCGACACCGGCATCATGTGCGCCAGATTCAGCGTCGAGACGATGGGCTGGCGCACGTTGGCGTAGGCGTTGCCTGGAATCGACGAAAGCCACGCATCCACGGCGTTGAGCGTTTCGGGGATGG